>JAFQYK010000303.1 GCA_017406485.1 Clostridia bacterium | reverse complement strand
GTGACGCATACCCGCTTGTAGAAGCGTACGAGCTTGACGGCACGCACCTCTGGACGCTCAACATAGGCAAAAATGAAGCGTGCGAAATTGACGTAAATTTTCTTGTATACGACTTTGACGGTGACGGAAAAGCCGAGGTTGTTATGCGTTCGTATGACGGTATGACGGACGGCAAGGGCAACGTTATAGGTGACGCGAAAGCGGACGTAACGCAGTCGCTTCAGAAGCAGAAGGACAGACAGTATTTTTCCGAGGGTAACGAGTACCTCTCCGTATTTGACGGACAGACAGGTGCGGAAATCGCGCGTACCGACCTTTTACCCAAGCGCGACCCGCTCACGAGTTGGTCGGACAAATACAGCGACACCTCGCGCCTTACAAAGCGCGCAAGCCACTTCCTTTTCGGCGCGGCGTACCTTAACGGCGAAACGCCGAGTATAGTAATGCTCAGGGGCGCGTGGGACGCGGTAAAGCTTGCGGCGTGGGATTTTAAGGATAATAAACTGACAAATTTATGGCAGTATGATAGCGGCAACCACGAGGATTTTGACAATATGTTCAATGCCGGCTACCACAGCTTAGCCGTTGCGGACGTTGACTTTGACGGCAAGGACGAGATTTTGTCGGGCGCGGGCGCGATTGACGACGACGGCACCTTTATGTACGCGACCTACGTTGACGCGAGTATGGAGGAAGGACAGGATAAAACAAAGCTGCGCCACGGTGACGCGTTTGACGTTGCGAAATATGACCCCGATTTTGACGGCTACTACGTTTGGGCGTGCCACGAAAACAAGAACCTGCCCGCAAATGTTGACCTGCACGACGCGCGCACCGGACAGGTATTATATGGCTACAACAAGCCCAAGGACACAGGCCGCTCACGCGCGGCTGACATTGACCCGACAAGCAAGGGCTGGGAAGTATGGGGCTCTACAGGCACGCCGCTTATGTCGTGGACAGGTGAACCGCTTGTAAGCGGCAAGGCAGACAGTATGCAGTCTGACCTTGACAGCGGCAAATTAAAGCTCCTTAGCGGTGAGACACTCGGTGACGGCTGGAACACGTTTAAATATAAGCTGCCGGACGGTTCATATCAGACAGACGCTGAAACCGGCAACGTTGTAAGCGGCACACTGCCTATGAATTTCAAGGCGTTCTGGGATGGCGATTTGCTTTCCGAGCTTGTGGACGGAGTTACGATTTCAAAATATAACTGGAATACAAATGATGTCGATATTTTGAAAATTGCCGACGGCTGCGGTTCAAATAACGGCTCAAAGGCCATACCGTGCCTTGTCGCAGACATTTTCGGTGACTGGCGCGAGGAGATCATATGGCGCGATGAGGCTAACACCGAACTTAGAGTTTATGCAACGCCTTACGAAACCGAGTACAAAATCCCCACGCTTATGCACGATATAACCTACCGCGAGTGCGTGGCGTGGCAGAATAACCACTACAATCAGCCCGCCAACACAAGCTTCTATATGGGCGCGGAAACAACCACCGTACCTGCGCCGGAAATAAAAACAACGTCCGGCAAAACAAGTCCCGACGCAGGCAAGGATTTAGACATTGGAGTATTTAGCGGAATATATATAGCCGTATTTTATAATGATGGCAAGGTTGCTTCTGTCAAAGAGGTAAGACACGTTAGCGACTTAGAGGAGTTTATAAACTCCTCCGAAGACATTAAACCTTCGGATATAAGAGTATATTGGTATAAGGATGATAAACTCGAACGTATATCTCCTTCACACTAAAAGTAGGGGCGGCTATCAGCCGCCCTTTGCGAAATTTTAGGTGCGGGCGGATAATATCCGCCCCTACGAACCGGTTAATGCGTGGTTCAATTCGTACGGGCGACCCTTGCGGTCGCCCTTGATTTATTTTTTTCTTAGCATATTTATCATTTCGGAAAGCGTGCGTATACCATATGCCGCAAATCCGTCCGGCACCTTGACGCTCCTAAGCGACTGCTTCGGCACAAACGCCGACTTAAATCCAAGTTTTGCAGCCTCATTAAGCCGCTTTTCAAGCTGACTTACGCCCCTAAGCTCACCGCCCAAGCCAACCTCGCCGATAAACACCATATCGGCAGGCAGCGCTATATCCGCCTGACTTGTCGCAATCGCGGCGCAAACGCCCAAATCAACTGCCGTTTCATCAATTTTAAGTCCGCCGGCAACATTTATATACACGTCCGAATTAGATAAATTCATTCTCGCGCGCTTTTCAAGTATTGCTATAAGCATCATTGAACGGTACAAATCAATGCCGTTAGCCATTCTGCGCGGATTACCGAACCCTGTCGGCGTGACAAGCGCCTGAACCTCCGCCAAAACGGAGCGGCTGCCCTCCATAGCGCAAACAATCGCGCTGCCGGAAATATCGGTGTTCCTGCCCTCCAAAAGCATCATGGACGGGTTCTCAACCTCTCTTAAACCGCTGTCGAGCATTTCAAAAACGCCTATCTCATTTGTCGAACCGAAACGGTTTTTTACAGCGCGCAAAATCCTGAACGTAAGCTGTCTGTCGCCCTCAAAGTACAGCACGCAGTCCACCATATGCTCCAGCACTCTCGGACCTGCAATCGCGCCTTCCTTTGTGACATGTCCGACAATGAACATTGCAATGCCCTGAGCCTTTGCGATACGCATAAACGCGTTTGTGGCTTCTCTTACCTGCGGCACGCTTCCTGCCGCCGAGGGAATAGCCTCGTGCGTCATAGTCTGTATTGAGTCGATTATGACAATATCGGGCTTCAGCTCATTTATGCTCTCCAAAATAAGCTCCACGTCCGTTTCCGTCACAAGGTACAGATTTTCCGTTGTAACGCCCAAGCGTTCAGCGCGGATTTTGATTTGCCCCTCGCTTTCCTCACCGGAAACGTACAGTATCTTTTTATCCTCGCCGACCCGTTGGCAAATCTGCAACAAAAGCGTTGATTTACCAATACCCGGATCGCCGCCGACAAGAATAAGCGAGCCTTTAACTATTCCGCCGCCAAGCACGCGGTCAAGCTCCTTTAAACCTGTCTTGTATCTCGTTTCAAATCCTGCCTT
>JAFQYK010000302.1 GCA_017406485.1 Clostridia bacterium | reverse complement strand
CACTTTAGTGCGTGAAAGTAAATACATAAATTTATATCTTTGGAAAATACTAAGTTAAATGTTTCGCAAAAAGGAAGGATAGTGTGAAAGAACGAAGTTCTTTCGCATCCTATTTGTCCTTGAACGAAGTGAAAGGATGGCTGATTAATATGGTACTTGCAATAAGAACGTTAATACTGTACACGCTTGTAATCGCCGCGCTGCGCGTTATGGGCAAGCGGCAGCTTGGCGAGCTTCAGCCGTCGGAGCTTGTGGTTGCTATAATGATTTCTGACCTTGCCTCAATCCCTATGCAATCGGTTGAAATACCACTTTTGTCGGGTATTGTGCCGGTTCTGACGCTTTTGATAGCCGAGGTTGTGACCTCGCAGCTAAGCCTTAAAAGCCGCGCGGCGCGTAAATTTTTGAGCGGTGAACCAAGCATAGTTATATACGGCGGCCACATAAATGAGCAGGAAATGCGCCGCCAGCGGTTTAATTTGAATGACCTGCTTGAAGAACTGCGTCTGGTAGGCTGTAACGATATATCGGACGTGGAGGTTGCAGTTATTGAAACGAGCGGTAAATTAAGCGTTATACCAAAGGATAAGGCGCGGCCGGTGACGGTGGAGGATATGACTTCGGACAAAATACGTCACGAGGGGCTTCCATGTGTGGTAATATCGGACGGTAAGGTGAACGAATACGAGCTAAGACGCGCAAAAAAGGACTTGAAATGGCTCAAAAAGGAACTGAAAAAACAGAATGTCGAGAGCGTGGAGAAAGTCTTTATCGCCTCGCTTGACGCGGAGAACGAGCTGTTTATTCAAAAGAAGGAGGAAAAGCAATGAGGGGAGTTATAGCCGCCGCCGTCATAACGCTTGCAATCATTTGCGGCAGTATTATGTACACGAACAGTATGGTGAAAATCTCGGAGGAGCTTCTTGAAATTAACGATGCAGTCGGTGAAAAAATAGCTGTCGATGATTATGACGGCGCGGCGGTGGAAATAGAGCGTCTGGGTGAGTATATCAGGAACAAGCGCGTTTTTCTTTCCGCAACGGGCAATCACCTGCGCCTTGACGATATAGAAATGAACGTCACCGAGCTTGCAGGCTACAACCAGGAACACGAGAAAAGCAGCGCAATAGCGCATCAAAATCAACTTTCCGTGCAGATAGAGCATCTGCCGCGCGATTATATGGTAACACTGGAAAATATACTTTAATTTATTCTTTACAAATGCAAAAATTTATACTATAATGTATATTTAGGAAAATATCGGACTAAAGAAAGAAGGAAACACAATGATAAAAGCGGCAGTTCTCGGTGCGACAGGTTATGCGGGTATTGAGCTTGTAAGACTCCTTACAAACCACCCTGAAGTACAGATAGAAATTCTCGGCTCACAGAGCTTTGCAGGTCAGAAGATCAGCGACGTATAC
Source organism: Clostridia bacterium (assembly GCA_017406485.1). Classification (GTDB taxonomy): domain Bacteria; phylum Bacillota; class Clostridia; order UBA1381; family UBA1381; genus Hominilimicola. The sequence goes on along the minus strand of JAFQYK010000302.1, from coordinate 907 downwards.
CAGAATTTAAGACATATTCTTGAAAAGGAATGTGAAGAGCTTGACCTTGACAGGGCGGCTAAATGTGATGTGGCGTTTACGGCGCTACCGCACGGCGCAAGCAAGACGGTTATTCCGTCACTTCTCGAAAAGGGCTTAAAGGTCATAGATTTAAGCGGCGATTACCGCTATGACGATGTAAAGGTTTACGAGGAATGGTACGGCGAAAAGCATTCTTCGCCGGAGCTTCTCAAAGAGTCGGTTTACGGACTTCCTGAGTTGCACCGTGACAAGATAAAGGGCGCGCGACTTATCGGCAACCCCGGCTGCTACACGACCTGCTCGATTTTAGGTACAGTGCCGCTTTTGGCAAATAAGATAGCGGAAACAAAGAACATAATCGTAGACGCAAAATCAGGCGTAACCGGCGCGGGCAGAGGCCTTTCGCTTCAAAACCACTTCTGCGAATGCACAGAAACCTCAAAGGCGTACAAGGTCACAAACCACCGCCACACGTCCGAAATTGAGCAGGAGCTGTCAAACGTGGCAGGCGAACCGATTATGATTTCGTTCACGCCGCACCTTATACCGCAAAAGCGCGGCATACTTGCGACGATTTATGTAAACCTCAACCGTCCGTCAAGCACAGAGGAATTGGTACAGATGTATAAGGACTTTTATAAGGACGAATTCTTTGTAAGAGTTAAGGACGCGGGCGAGCTTCCGGAAACAAAGCACGTTGCAGGTTCAAACTTCGTTGACATCGGTGTTTGCTATGATAAACGCTTGCAAAGAGCCGTTGTTGTGTCGGCGCTTGACAACATAGTAAAAGGCGCGGCGGGACAGGCTGTTCAGAATATGAATTTGTTATTTGGCTTAGACGAAAAGACAGGCTTAAATATAGCCGGTTTCTACTTATAAGGGTGGT
>JAFQYK010000301.1 GCA_017406485.1 Clostridia bacterium | reverse complement strand
TTTAAGCTATCCTCACCAACGTTCGGAATATCTCTTGTAATCTCCTCGGGGCCGAGCTTTGTATCTCTCGCCTCGCACTCGTATTCCTCCATATGGATTGAAGTGAATACATCGTTCTTGACAAGCTCCTCACTGATAAGGACAGCGTCCTCGTAGTTATAACCCTCCCAGGTCATAAAGCCTATCAGTATATTCTTACCGAGAGCAAGCTCACCGTTATCCATAGCGGGGCCGTCCGCGATAATATCATTTCTTGAAACTCTTTCGCCTTCCTTGACAATAGGACGCTGGTTTATGCAGCAGCTCTGATTGGAGCGCGCGAACTTTATAAGCTCGTGTGTATGCGTAATGCCGCTGTCGCCCTTTATAACTATTTCATCTGCCGATACCTTGGTAACTACGCCGTCCTCTTTTGCGAGAACTGCGCTTCCTGAGTCCTTTGCAATCTTATGTTCAATACCCGTTCCGACTATCGGTGAATCGGTAGTTAAAAGCGGCACTGCCTGGCACTGCATATTTGAACCCATAAGCGCGCGGTTAGCGTCGTCGTTTTCAAGGAACGGAATACAAGCCGTTACAACAGATACGAGCTGACGCGGTGAAACGTCCATATAGTCAATTCTGTCAGCCGAAACTTCAAGTATCTCATCACGGTAACGCGCGGAAACCTTCTTATCAAGGAAGTGGCCCTCCTCATCCAAAGGCTCGTTCGCCTGCGCGACGATATACTCGTCCTCTGTATCAGCCGTCATATATACGATTTCGTCTGTAACTACGCCCTTTTCCTTATCAACTCTGCGGTACGGAGCCTCAATGAAGCCGTACTGGTCAATTCTCGCATATGTTGCAAGCGAGGTGATAAGACCGATGTTCGGACCTTCCGGCGTTTCTATCGGACACATTCTGCCGTAGTGAGAATAGTGAACGTCACGCACCTCAAATCCGGCTCTCTCTCTTGAAAGACCGCCCGGACCAAGCGCTGAAATTCTTCTCTTATGTCTTACCTCCGCAAGAGGGTTCGGCTGGTCCATAAACTGCGAAAGCTGTGATGAACCGAAGAATTCATTTATAGTCGCGATAATCGGTCTGGAGTTTATGAGCGAGGTCGGAGTGATAATTTCAAGCTCCTGTGTTGACATTCTCTCGCGAACCGTTCTCTCCATTCTTGAAAGACCGATACGGAACTGATTCTGTAAAAGCTCGCCTACGCAACGGACACGACGGTTACCTAAGTGGTCGATATCGTCAACGTTTCCGAGTCCGTCTGCAAGGTTTAAGCAGTAGTTTACGGAAGCGAACATATCATCCTTTAAAATATGCTTCGGAGCAAGATCGTCAACTCTGCGCCAAATTCTCTCGCGAAGCTCTTCCTCTGTGCCGCCCTCAGCGACTATTTCCTCAATAACTTCCTTTCTAACCTTATCAACAGGGAAGTTCTCGATTTCAAAATTGATATACTCATCAAGGTATACCATATTATTGGAAAATACTCTTACTTTTTTGCCCTCGATTAAAAGCTCAACCTGGTTTATACCGGCGCGCTCAATCTGCATTGCCATTTCGGGGCTCAGCTCTGTACCTGCCTCAAAAAGTATCTCACCCGTATCGGGATTTACGGCAGGCTCGGCAAGAGTCTTTCCCTTAATTCTTGCCGATATAGCAAGTTTTTTATTAAATTTATATCTTCCGACCTTAGCTAAATCGTAACGCTTCGGGTCGAAGAACATATTCATAATAAGTGATTCGGCGTTCTCTACATTTAAAGGCTCGCCCGGACGGAGACGCTTGTATATCTCAAGCAGACCCTCCTCCACTGATTCAGAAGTGTCCTTTTCAAAGGTTGCGAGAAGTCTTATGTCCTCGCCGTATTTTTCAATAATCTGCGCGTTTGTGCCAAGACCCATTGCGCGGAGAAGCACCGTTACGGGGAGCTTTCTCGTTCTGTCTATTCTTACAGAGAATACGTCGTTTGAGTCTGTTTCATATTCAAGCCACGCGCCGCGGTAAGGGATAACCGTTGATTTATATAAGGGCTTACCCGACTTATCGCGCTCAAATTCATAATAGATACCCGGTGAACGCGTGAGCTGGCTGACGATAACACGCTCAGCGCCGTTTATGATAAACGTTCCCTGCTCTGTCATAAGCGGGAAGTCGCCCATAAACATTTCCTGCTCCTTCATTTCACCTGTTTCGGTGTGAATAAGGCGGACTTTAACGCGAAGCGGTGACGCATACTTTGCATCGCGCTCCTTACATTCCTCAACGCTGTACTTAGGCTCGTAGTCAAGTCTGTAATCAAAAAACTCCAGAACGAGCTTTCCGGCGTGGTCGGTAATCGGGGAAATATCGTGGAATACCTCCTTTAAGCCCTCCTCAAGAAACCATTTGTAGGAATTTTTCTGTACCTCTATAAGGTTGGGCATATCCAGAACCTCTTTGATTTTGGAATAGCTCAGACGTACATTTTTTCCTGCTTTCACTTCATGAACCATTTTTTCAAATCACCTCATTGTAGCTTGGGTATTTTTTCCCTCTTGCGTTTTGTATACTTTAATGCTAAAATACATACAATATATTGTGTATAAAAAACGCGGATTTTGGGGGATTGTACCAAATTTTTTCGATTATGGTACAGTTTATTATATTATCACAAATTCCTGTATTTGTCAAGGACAAAAACGGGATTTTTTTTGTTTTTGGGGTAAAAAAATTCCCCGCCGAAGCGGGGAAAAGTGAAACTTTATTTCTTATCATATGCATATGAATCCAAATATAATATTTGTCCGTCTATTTTGTATGTATAATCAAACTGACCATAACTGCCTGCTATAATAGATAATTTATCATTATTTGTATTCCAACTACAGGATACTCCTTCAACCATCCCTGTACCATCATCTTTTAGTGTCATTTGGTCAGGATAACCGTCATGGACTTCCTGACATACCCAATTACCTACAATCGAATTGCTGCTTCCGCAGGAGCATAAAGACATAATTGTAAGCATTACCGCAATTAAAGATATTCCTATTTTTTTCATCGTTCAATTTCCTTTTCTTATATTTCTTTTTAATTTACGTTTGATGTTTGTCTTATTATTTCATTTTTCACCGTATCATAAAATACACCTGCATATACACCTTTTGTTACTAATTTATTCATTATTTTGCAGGTTTGATTATATGAAATTCCTGTTGATTTTGATATATCTTCCGCTGTTGTCTTACCGCTTAATATCATTTTATCTACTTTTGAAATCTTCATTGCATCAAACAGTAAATATATACCTGCAACAAACAAAAGAACGATAAGAATAATATTTTTTGAAAAACGTAATAAATCATCCGTTATTGATATTTCCTGTGTGAAAATCCGAATATTCATTATAACACAATCTATACCAAATACAATAAGTACAATTCCAAATATTAGTTTTAATAATGTTGGCTTTTTTATTTTAATTATAGGTTCCATTATATTTTTCCTTTCTTTAGTCTATTGCTTTATATACTCATATCCATCAATAATTAGCTTATTTCCATTTTTACTCATACTCTTTGTTTCTACCATATATCCAATCTCTAATTTTAGTCTGCCATCATCAAGTATTGAATATTTTCCGCCATTTTTAGGATAATTGGTATCAAATCTTGTACTATAATATCCCCAAGAATATGTTCCATCATTAAAAAATTCATACCACTCAATATCACCATACTGAGAATTATATCCAAGAGAGTGATTCCATTTACCTACAATAGAATTAGATGTAAGTTTGCCTAAACAAGAGCACATCATTATGCTAAATATCAGACATAGCCCAATTACCAATAATCTTTGTTGCTTCTTCATTATATTTTCCTTTCTGTTACTGATTGTTTATATATTCTTCCTCATCAATAATTATCAATGAATGCAGCATAGAAAGCATATCGCGTTTTACGCTGTCGGGTGTATTGGGATATTCCGTATATGTAACCGAATATGATGTCATACCATTTATATATATACATACTTTATTTTGTGTATTATATGAAGGAATTGAGTAGACAACCTCCAATACGTCAACACCATTGTCCGTTGTCCATCCCATACTGCTAACCTTAATTTTAATTTGGCTTGTAGCATTCATCATATTTTCAAAATCTTCCATTGATTGTATATCTTTGTAGAGCAGAGCATCCATAGAAGTAACAATATTTACATTAGTTTTTGAGGAATCATCTATCAAATAAAAATCCGGATGATATTTACTTTGTGAAAATACATTATCAATTTCACTTTTTGAATATAAATGATACTTGCTTGAATATGGTATTTTATAAAGAGAAGGAGATACATATACTTGCGTTGTACCTGAAATTGTGTTGTTTGATGTATTAGCATTACTTTGTGAATTGCTGGTTTCTGTGCTGTTGCTTATAGAATTAGTCTGCTGTGTTGTATTATCATTTACACCAACAGACGTTTGGCTGCTACTGTTTTCACAACCTGATAAAAACAAGGTAAATAAACCCGTTAAAGCTAATATAATTGTTAGTTTTTTCATCATATATTCCCCTTTCAATACTTTATAATGATATTATACTTACCTTTTCGGTAAATGTCAATAATTATTTTACTTATTTAGTAAAAATTTTAGTTTTTTTTACTTATATAGTAAAATAATATTATTAATTAACTTTTTATGTAATGGGGTTGATAGTATGTCATTCGGAGAACGGATAAAAGCATTAAGAGAGGACAGTGATGAAACACAAAAGGAAATTGCTGATTTAATATTTGTATCAAATAAGGTTATAAGTGATTATGAACGCGGTATACATTTTCCGCGTGATGAAAAGGCTATTGTTGCTCTTGCAAAGCATTTTAATGTCAGCACCGATTACCTTTTCGGGCTTACAGATATACCGAATTACAGCAGCTTATCCGCTGTTTTTTCCGAAATAGGCTCGCTTTCACCTCAATCGTTAACTCAGCTTATTGACTACATTCAATACCTCAAATACAAAGACAAAAACGCGCCGCAGAAGTGACGCGTTTTTTATTGACAATAATACTATTCTATGATAGAATGTAAGCAAGAGGATAACCAACGGTTATTCTGCACGGTAAACAAATTACTAATATAATCGTCTACTGGTCAGAGTAGGCGATTATTTCTTTATGTCTTTGATTATCTGCAGGATAATAAGTAATATTATCAGTTTTATAAACAAATCCAAATCCATACCGACACCCCCATTCTATTAAAGGTGTCAGAATAACCGCATACCCTCTTGCCATATGAAAATTATATCATATGAACTTATAATCTGTCAAAATATTTGTACTTTACATTTTCCTTCATTTTGATATAATATATATTGAAGTAACTTTTACGGAGAAAAATTATGCCAACATTTAATGCGAATTTTAATTATGTTCCCGTGTCACGGGAATTTATTGAAAACTATATGCCGCCGGCAAACGGCGCGTATGTCAAGGTTTATCTGTACGCTCTTTCCTTAGGATATGACGGGCTTGAAATGTCGAACGCGGAAATAGCACGGGTTTTAAATCTTGTGGAAAGCGACGTTGTAAACGCGCTGAAATTCTGGCAGGAGGAGGGACTT
>JAFQYK010000300.1 GCA_017406485.1 Clostridia bacterium | reverse complement strand
TCGTGTCAGCATATGTACCCCATGGCTACTATTCTGAAAAATCACTATAATATTTGAAATTGTGGAGGAGGAATAAAAATGTTAGAAAATTGTAAGGACGTATTAACTGTGCAGGAACTATGTCAGATACTACGTATTGGTCGTATATCGGCGTATATGCTACTGCAAACGGGTCAGATAAGATATAGACAACTTCGGCGGAAGTATATTATTCCAAAAATTGAGGTTGAGAGGTACTTGATGATGACAGCATAAAATTGCAGAGAGGCTGTTCAGCGTTATTGCTGAACAGCCTCAATAGTTCAAGGTAAGGGAGAATAATATATGAAGGCATATTTAATCAAGAAACGAAATACAGGGAACTACCATTGTATTTTAAAATGGACGGATGCAGACGGTAAGCCACAGCGACGGGAACTAAGCACGAAAATACCCATTGCAGGGCATAATTTACGGCGAGCAGAGAAGTGGTGTGAGGATAAGCGGCGAGAGTTTGAGGAAAAATACGAACGATGTAAATACACGCCAATGCGTGATATGCCATACTGGAACTACATATTGGTATGGCTCGAAAATCATAAATATAATGTCCGGCAATCCACCTATGAGGGTTACAAGCGCGTTATAAACCGTCATATTGTTCCCTATTTCAAGAAATTAGGTGTTACGGTAGACCAAGTTGAGCCACATCATATCAAAAAACTATATGCTGAGCTGATGGACGAGGGTTTATCGGCTAATACCGTTAAACATTGTCATGCAAATATCCGTAAATCGCTTGCGGACTTGGTATTCGAGGGCGTTTTACCATTTAATGCGGCAGACAGAGTTAAGCTGCCGAAGATAGAGAAGTATCACGCAAGCTACTATACCGCCGACCAACTGAAAGAACTTCTTAAAGTAGCCAAAGGCACAAATGCAGAAACGGCTGTAATGTTAGCATCCTACTACGGACTTAGGCGCAGTGAAATTTGCGGACTAAAATGGAGCGCGGTGGATTTTGAACACAAAACCATAGAAATTAAATCGACGGCAGTCCGTGTCACAACAGTTATCCGTGAAGAAAACACAAAATCCGACAGCAGCCATAGAATATTGGTATTGATACCCGAAGTGGAGCAGCATTTGCGAGAATTACAGGCAAAACAAGCGGATGACAAGGCATTTTATGGTAATACATACATAGATACCGACTATGTTTTGCGTTGGGAGAACGGCGAGCCGTACCTGCCCGATTACATATCGAACCAATTTTCCAAGCTTTTAGAGGATAATAATATGCCGCATATAAGGTTCCACGACCTTCGTCACAGCTTCGCGTCAGCATTACTGGCAGAGGGTGTGTCGATGAAAGCGCTGCAGGAAATATTGGGACATTCGGATTTTTCAACGACAGCAAACATTTACAGCCATGTGACGGACGAAGCAAAGAAAAAAGCTCTTGAAACGATGTCACAGACGCTAAAGCTGTCGTAGGTAGCAGTTTTGGTGGCAGTTTGAGGTTTTGGGGACTTTTTTGAACAAGGCAAAAAATAAAGAATGGCGAAATCCTTAGGATTTAAGCCATTCTTTTTTGGTGCCGATGGTGGGGGTCGAACCCACACCCTATTGCTAGGACGGGATTTTGAGTCCCGCGCGTCTGCCAATTCCACCACATCGGCGAATACTCAAATATGATACCACAACCTCACCGAAAAGTCAATAGAGATTTAACCAAATCACTTCTTTCCGATTTAACCAAATCACTTCTTTCCGATTTTAACCAAATCACTTCTTTCCGAATAAT
>JAFQYK010000299.1 GCA_017406485.1 Clostridia bacterium | reverse complement strand
GATCCCGGCTAAACCGGACGGGGTATCGGCAGAGCAGTTCGAGAAAAGGCTTGATTTATTGAAATAATGGGAGGTAAAAATAATGAGCAAGATTTTGGATTTAAGACAGAAACGCGCTGAACTTTGGGAAAAGACCAAGAAATTCCTTGACGAAGCAAAGCGCGAGGACGGTATGCTTAGCGCAGATGACGCGGCACAGTACGAGAAGATGGAAGCCGACATTGTCGCAATGGGCAAGGAAATCGGCATCCTTGAAAGACGCGAGGAGCTTGACAAGCAGCTCAACGCGCCGACATCATCGGCAGTTCTTACTGATCCCGACGGCGGTGCGGACACGAAAACAGGCAGGGCAAGCGATGAATATAAAAAGGCGTTCTGGCAGACGATGCAGAACAAGTATTCATACGCCGCGCAGGACGCTCTGCAGATAGGTACGGACAGCGAGGGCGGTTTCCTTGTTCCGGACGAGTTCGAGAAAACGCTTATTGACAAGCTGCAGGAAGAGAACATCATCCGTGGATTGGCAACTATAATCACCTCATCCAACGGCGATAAGAAAATCCCCGTTGTCGCATCACACGGCGCGGCTAACTGGACGGATGAGGAGGGCGAATACACCGAGTCGGATGACGCATTCGGTATGGTAACGCTCGGAGCGCACAAGCTCTCGACTATTATCAAAGTGTCTGAGGAGCTTTTAAATGACAGCGCATTCAACCTTGAGAACTACATATCACAGGAATTCGTCCGCAGAATGGCGGCGGCTGAAGAGGAGGCATTCATTTCCGGCAACGGTACGGGCAAGCCTACGGGACTTCTCACAACAGGCGAGACGGGCGTGACCTCCGCATCGGCAACGGCAATTACAGCCGATGAGATTATAGACCTCTACCACAGCCTTAGAACACCGTACAGAAAGAATGCGTCGTTCATAACAAACGATTCAACAATCAAGGCAATCCGTAAGCTCAAGGATACAAACGGACAGTATCTGTGGCAGCCGGGACTGCAGGCGGGACAGCCGGATACAATCCTGAACCGTCCCATCCACACCTCGGCATATATGCCGGAGATTGGCAAGGGCAACAAGATACTTCTGTTCGGAGATATTTCGTATTATTGGATCGCTGACAGACAGGGACGCTCGTTCCAGAGACTTAACGAGCTGTTCGCAAAGAACGGACAGGTCGGTTTCCGTGTATTCCAGAGACTTGACGCGAAACTCTTATTGCCGGAGGCTGTAAAGACACTCGTTATGGCTGAATAGTTGAGGAGAGGGTGATTCGTTGTGAAGATTAAGATTTTGACCTCATGCAGCGGACTTGATTTCAGCTATGCGGAGGGTGAAACCGTTGACGCAAAGACCGAGGTTGCAAAAGACCTCATAAAAGCCGGATTTGCCGAAGAGGTCAAGGGAACGGCTAAAAAAGCGAAGGCAAAGGATGAGGACGATGCTGACACTTGATGAGGTAAAGGAATACCTACGGCTTGACACAGACGCGGAGGATAAGTACCTTAATGTGCTTATCCTCTTAGCGTGTGAGATGTGCGAGAACTATACGCGCCTTACCTTGCCGGAGGAATTGCCGGATAGCTACAAACAGGCTATGCTTGTGGTTATCGGCTATTTCTTTGAAAACCGTGACGGCGATAAAAGCGGAGTGCCGAAGGTCTTTTATACCTTATTGCTCCCGTATAGAAAGGCGGCGTTCTGATATGGACTTTTCACAATTACGGCACAGAATAGTATTCCTGAAACCGACCGAAACACGGCTCAACGGTATGAAAGAGAATATTCCCGTGTATGTCCCAATAAAGCCGACAGCCTCCGAGACTCCCGCAAAGGTGTATGTGACTGCCGATGCTGACGGCAACGCGGCACTTGACGCCGAGAACGGCGGTGGTCAGCTTTACTCGCTTAACGAGGCGATAAAGCATTATGCCGTATGGGGCAGCGTCGCGCCGATGACGGGGCGCGAGTATGATGAGTCACAGAAAATCCGTGAGGAAACCACATACAAGGTCATAACACGATACTTTAAGGATATAACGACCGATATGAAAATCCTCCACGGCTTAAAGGTGCTTGACATTGTTTCCGTGCTTAACATAGGCGAAAGGAATACAGAGCTTCAGATAGTCGCAAAGGAGTTTGACCGAAATGGCAAGGACGGTTGATGTATTCGGATTCGATGAGCTTGAAAAGGCATTTAAACGCTGTGAGAAGCGTTACCCGAATGAGGCGGACGCTTTCCTTATGGCAGAAGGTCAGGCGGTCAATAAACGGACTAAGGCACTGACGCCTGTGAGGACACGGAAACTGCGTAACTCTTGGCGATTAAAGAAGGTTAAGCTCTACAAGGGCGGCAAGGTAAGAGTAGTACGAGAGCAGACAACGGCTCCGCACGGTCACCTCGTAGAGCTTGGACACGAGGTTGTACGGGGCGGTCGCAGCCGTGAGCGCGGACGCAAGCTCAACCGTGTACAGAGGTCAGCGCGGGGCATTTCCTCCGGCGGTTATGTGGAAGGCAAGCACATGCTTGAAAAATCACTCAGTGAGGCGAGGTCAAGCTTTGAAAGCGGGGCAAAGAAACTGCTCGACAGACTGACCGATGACCTCAAGGCATAAGGGGGCAGACGGAATGTTAACTGAAAAGGATATAAAGACGCGGATTGCGGAAATTCTGACTGATGACGGTTTCCTTGTTATTGCCTCCGAGGTAGAGGAGGGTTTCAAGAAACCCGCAGTTTTTGTGAATGTGTTTCCGGCATCGGCTGAAAAGCTAACATGCGGGGGCGCGACCGAGCAGATAACGGATACTGTCGAGATTAAGTATGTATCCGGTGTGGAAACGGTGGAGGACTGCATTGACGCGGTACATAAAATCAAGCGGCTGTTCTACTACAACACTTTCAGTATTCAGGACAGACACTTGACAATACAAGAAATCGAATTCGAGGTCGAAAAGACAACGCTGTATGTCTATTTCGACCTTTCGTTTATTCAGGCGGTTGATTCCGATGAGGAATACGAGCCGATTGAGAATTTGGAGATTGGAGGTAGGATTTAATGGGACTTCCCGAAATTCTGATTGAATTTAAAACAAAAGCAGAAACGGCGATACGCCGCAGTCAGAACGGAACTGTTGCGGTAATCCTTATTGACGATACGAAAACGGGCGACAGCAATATGAGCTATTGTTATGCTACGGCGGCGGACAGCGGAATAAGCAGCTCATGGAATGCCGCGAACAGACGGTATTTGAACCTCATATTTGCCGGCTCTCCCAAGGCTGTGCTTGTCGAGAGGGTAAACACGACAACGACCGAGGACTCGACATCCTTTAGTCTTGATGACGCGCTTGCAAGGCTCAAAAATAAAAATTGGAATTGGCTCACAATTCCGGGCATTGCACAGGATCAAGTGTGCGATTTGTCTGATTGGATTAAGGCACAGAGGTCAGCAAAAAAGACCTTCAAGGCTGTGCTTCCCAACTGTGCCTCAAACGATGAGAGCATAGTGAACTTCACGACAACGGGAATCAAGTGCGGAACTATGACCTACACCACAGAGGAATTCTGTGCGAGAATTGCGGGACTGCTTGCCGGTCTTTCCATGACGGAGAGCGCGACTTATCAGGTATTGCCGGAGGTTACTTCGATTACCGAAAGCGTAACTCCCGACGCAGACATTGACGCGGGACGCTTTATCCTCATAAACGACGGTGAGAAGATAAAGGTCGCGTCCGGAATCAACTCACTCGCAACACTGTCGGGCGATAAGACGGAGGACATGAAGTCGATAAAGATTGTGGAGGGTATGGATTTAATCCGTGACGATATACGCTCAGCCTTTGAGAGCAACTATATCGGCATCAACAACTCCTACGATAACAAGATGATGTTCGTGGCTGCGGTCAATCAGTATTTTGACGGACTTGTAAGACAGGGCGTTCTTTACGGCGAGGCTGACAATGTCGCTGACATTGATGTTGAGGCGCAGAGGGATTGGCTCAGTCAAAGGTTTGTCATTACGGATTACACGGACGATCAGATAAGGAAAGCGAAAACGGGCAAGTATGTGTTCGTTACCGCAGACATCACATTTGTTGACGCGATTGAGAACCTGCGGTTCGGAATCAATATGCAGTAATAGGGGGTGCGGTGAACTATGGAAAGACAGAGACCTGCGGTCGGAAAGGTTATATCCGGCACACACGGTTATTTCTGGTGGAACAACTCCATCTGCTACGAGATTACCTCCTTTGAGGCGAAAATCAAGACCAACCGTGAGACTATAAACTTTTCCGGTCAGATGTGGGACGACAGTAAGCTTATGGGTGTAAGCGGTACATGGAGCGCGAAGATAAAGAAAATCTACTCGCGCGGTAAGGTGTACGCGGAAAAACTCGCAAGCGGTATTGACGAGCGTCTGACGCTCATTTCCAAGCTTGAAGACCCTGATAACGGCGGTATAGAAAGAGTGCAACTCAATTCGTGCTGGCTTGACGAACTGACGCTTCAGGCATTCGAGAACGGAAAAATCACAGAGGACGAATTCAGCGGAGGTTTCGTTGGATTTAAGTACCTTGACACCATAGAAGACCCCTGCGTATAAGCGGATATAATTGCGCTTAAGCACTGCTGGACAGTCTTGAAGTACCTGTGTACGACTGCGACTGCCCGACAGCACTTACGCATCAATTCTATCTCGCTCATATTTCAATGGGGACACTAAAATCTAAATTGAGAAAGGGACACTAAAATGAAAAAGGATACAAAACTTACACTTCAGGAACTTATGAGACGCAAGGAGCAGATGCTCGAAGCGAAAAAGACAAAGAAAACGCTTGACCTTTATGTCAAGTCAATAGACGCGGTCATCACGATTGAGGAGCCGGACGGCGCGCTCTGCCGCGATGCCAACGATATGGAAGCGGGCGAGGGCGACAAGTATATGTGCTACGAATGTATCAAAGAGCCTAACCTCAAGTCGAAAGAAGTTCAGGACGGGTTCGGCTGCAAGGAGCCTATGGACATTGTTGATATTGTCTTTGCGCCGGGCGAAATACCGCAGATTGCGATTGAGTGCATGAAGCTCGCAGGTTATATGGGCGGCGTTGAAGCGGTAAAAAACTAATCAAGAATGATCCCGATTTATACCTTGTAAGCTACTACACGCAAAAAGGTCATGATTGGGACAGGGTTTCACAAGCGATAATGGAATCTACTGCTGTGCGGGAGTTTCTGCGGGCGAGTATGGAAGTAACGGTAGAAGAGGAGGTTGAGAAATACAAGGCGATTTTGGGTGGTGATAAGTAATGGCTGGTCGTGGTAGGAGTATTGGGGCTACCCTTACTCTTAATAACGGTAACTTTTTTACGAACATGAAGTCCGCCGTGAGTGCGAGTAATAACCTACGCACATCCTTAAACGGCGCGACGGGTGGAATGAAAACCTTTTCATCGCAGTCGGGCAGTACGGGTAATGTCATTACCTCTCTTGCATCCAAAGCAGCTCTTGCAGTAGGCGCGTTTGTCAGCATACGCTCTGCCGTGAATTTCGGTAAAGATGTAATCAATACCGGTATGGAATTTGAGCAGGGCATGGCGAATGTATCCGCTATATCCGGCGCGACCGGCGCGGAACTTAGCGCATTGTCGGAAAAGGCAAAGCAAATGGGTGCGACCACGAAGTTCTCTGCGATTGAGGCGTCGGAGGCTATGTCGTACATGGCGATGGCAGGCTGGAACTCCTCGCAGATGATTGACGGTATCAGCGGTATTATGAACCTTGCCGCAGCGAGTGGTGAGGACTTGGCGAGTGTGTCTGATATTGTTACTGACTCGCTTACAGCCTTTGGCTTGAAAGCCTCGGACAGTTCGGAATTTGCCGATATTCTTGCAGTCGCTTCATCGAGCGCGAACACAAACGTTTCAATGCTCGGCGAGTCGTTCAAGAATGTCGCACCTGTCGCGGGCGCGATGGGTTACAGCGTAAGAGACACGACCGTTGCACTTTCACTTATGGCGAATGCCGGAATAAAGGGAAGTGACGCGGGTACATCTCTTAGGAGCGTTATGACGAGGCTTGCAAAACCGACAGCCGATGTGTCTAAGGCATTGACAGCCTTAAATGTAGAGGTTACGGCAACGGACGGAAGCATGAAACCGCTGTCGCAGCTTATTCCTGAATTGCAGAGTAAGTTTGCCGGTCTTTCGGAATCGGAGCGTGGTCAGTATGCTACGATGATTGCCGGAAAGAATGCGATGTCGGGTTTCCTGTCAATCGTTAATTCCTCAAGCGAGGACTTTGAAGCATTAACCGCAGCCATAAATGATTCGGACGGCGCGGCGCAGAAGATGGCAGACACCATGAACGATACCGTTTCCGGTAAGCTGACATTGCTCAAATCCCAATTCGAGGGTGTAAAAATAGCCATATTTGACGCATTGGGAAGTTCACAGTTTAAGGGTGTTCTGCAGTCAATGTCAGACGGACTTGGGGCGATTACTCCTTATGTAACAACTCTTACTGTAGCAATCGGCAACGGCTTATTCTCAGCCATACAGACCATATACAATATTGGAGTGACTGTGTTTAATGCGGTCAAATCCGCTATTGAGAACAATCAGCCTGCAATCGACCGCTTGAGGTCGGCATTTGAAAATATCAAGACGAGCATAGTAAACGCTTTCAGCGGAAACGGAACAGCTCTTATTCAGACGCTTGCCGATGTTATAATTCCGTCGCTCTGCAATTCACTCGCATTGGCGATGAACATTGCATCGGGAGTTATTTCTGTTGTATCTGCGCTCTCACCGCTGATTGCCGGAATAGCGGGCGCGGTTATGGCTTACAAGGTTGCGGTGACGGCTGCTAATGTCGTGGAGGGTATCCGTAACGGTCTTATAGCGTTCTCGGCGGTTATGACGGGAACACAGGCGGCGGCGTTTGCGCCTCTGACAACGGCAACGATAGCGCAGATTGCCGCAACATCGGCATTAAATGTTGTTACGGGTGTGTTCGGAGCAATTATGACCTTTGTAACATCGCCCATCGGACTTGTGGTGCTTGCCATCGGCGCGGTTATCGCAGTCGGTGTGCTTTTATACAAGCATTGGGATCAAGTCAAGGAATGGGCGATGAACCTATGGAACGGCATCAAAAATGTGTTTAACGGTATTAAAGACGCTATTTCAAACGCATGGAACAAGGTCAAGGAAACAGCCTCCAATGTGTGGAACGGCATCAAGGACACGGTTTCCTCAAAAATAGAGGGAATTAAGTCGGCTGTGTCCGAGAAGTTTAACGCGGTCAAATCAGCGATGGGCAGCGTACTTGAAAACGCAAAGGGTGTTGTATCCGAAAAGCTGAACAATATCAAATCAGCATACGAGGAGCATGGCGGCGGTATCGCG
>JAFQYK010000298.1 GCA_017406485.1 Clostridia bacterium | reverse complement strand
GAGGACATTTCCGAGAATGCGGAAAAAGATGATGCTGCAAAGGAAAAAGACGAAAAACTTATAGAGAAGTTTAAGAACGAAATAGGCGACGATACGCTTAAGATTGAGGTACAGTCATTAAAGGATAACTCAATTCCGGCTGTAATACTTTTAAGCGAGCAGTCGCGCCGTATGCGTGAGATGTACCGCTCCTACGGTCAGCAGATGGCAGGTATGGCTGATATGTTCAAGGATGAGTTCACGCTTGTATTAAATGAAAACAACCCACTTATTCAAAAGCTTGACACTCTTAATGATGATGACGCAAATCTCGTTATAGACCACGTCTACGACCTCGCCAAGATAAGCCACAGCCCGCTCGATGCGGAGCATATGACGAAATTTATCGAACGTTCAAACAAACTGCTTGAAAAATTGTACTAATTTCTTTACCGCCCTATTTTGGGGCGGTAATTTTTTGTGGTAATTTCCGATTTTTTCAACATAAACAAATCAAATGTTGAAACTTAGGATACAATGTGTTACAATTAAAGTTGTAACATGTAGGGAATAAAGGAATTGACACAGACAGAGGGTGGAAATATGTTTAAACCGGATGACATCTTAAATTCTCTTTCAGAAGCAATTATCATATCTGAACCTGATTATGATAAAATTTTATACGCAAATCACACAGCAGAATTGCTTTTGGGCGATATTGTTGGTAAAACACAAGATGAAGCTTTTAAAGGAAAACTCCTTGTACACCCAAGTAATTCGGAATATGATAACAAAGATGGTATAAAAGCCAAAATTTATAAAGGTACAAACGGCAAAGCCTATGCCCTATATTCAAAACAATCCGAAATTGACGGTAAAAGTGTTATAATTGAAACGTTGGCAGATATTACTGCCGCGGAGGAAGAGCGAAATGATCTTAGCACCCGCCTTACAAGGGAGCATATTATAGTAAGCTGCATTATTGAAATGCACCGCAATAAACCGTTTGACGAAACAATAAATCATATTCTTGAAATAACAGGCAAATATCTTGACGCGGAACGTGTATATCTCTTTAAATATACACCTGAAAAAATATTTAAAACACACACTTGGTGCAGAGATGACGTTGAAGAAAAAATCGCAATCGGTGAAAGTATTAACCAAGATATAACAGAAAATTGGTATCAAAAATTTGATACTTATAAAAGTATACTTATAGACAACATTGAAGATCTTAAAAACATCTCGTCCGCCGCTTACGATCTTTTAAAGCAGATAGATGTGAATTGCATTGTGATATCGCCTTTATACGCCGAAGATAAATTTATAGGCTTTATAGGCGTGGATAATCTCCCAAGTGACAGAATGGCAGAGGGAGAAACATTCTTCACCGCTCTTTCAACCTTTATCTCAATGGTAATTGTACGCGACCGCAACGAGAAAACACTGCGCCGTCTAAGCTATATAGATACTCTTACAAATATATATAACAGAAACAAATTTATTGATGACCGCGAGGCTATGGCCGAGGCCGGTGAAAAGAATATCGGCGTTGTGTATATGGACCTCAATGGTCTTAAGGAAATAAACGATAAGAAAGGTCACGCCGAGGGCGACAATGCGCTTCGTGAAATGGCGCGGAGAATAGGCAGCGTGTTCGGCGTACATACCGCGTACAGGGTCGGCGGTGACGAATTCGTTGTTTTCTGCCGCGGCATTAAGGAAAAGGACTTTGACGCGCTTACAGATAAATTTATCAAAAGTCTGCAGGATTGTGATTACAAAATTGCAATAGGCACGCAGTACGCAGGTGAAAACAGTAGCCTTGATGATATAATTCGTATTGCCGATGAAAATATGTACCGCGATAAGATGGCGTTCTACCGCCACAGTAGCCATTCGGGCAGATACCGCGTCAGAAACGACAACTTTATCGCTATTTCAACACCGGAAAAAATTAAAAAACTTATCAGTGAGGAACGTTTTGTAATCTGGTTTCAGCCGAGGTTTTCAGCTGTTACGGGCGAATTTTCGGGAAGTGAGGCGCTTATACGCTTCTTTGATGAGGATGATATGATTGTATCGCCGATGGACTTTATTCCGGAAATGGAGGACAATGACACAATACATCTTCTTGACCTCTATGTTTTCCGCCACGTATGCGAATACCTTTCGGGTTGGATAAAGAACGGTAAAAAAATCAAGCCGGTTTCGATGAATATGTCCCACGCGACTTTAAGAAAGCCGAATATAATAGAGAACCTGCTGGAAATCTGGTATAACTATAATGTGCCAAAGGAGCTTATCATAATCGAGGTCAGCGAGGATCAGGAAAACGGAGGAATTTCGGATATTACCGATGTCTTGGGCAGCCTTAAAAAGTGCGGTTTCCACCTTGCAATCGACAACTTCGGCGCAAAATATGCTGATTTGTATCTGTTCGCCGATTTGAAATTTGACGTTTTAAAACTTGACGGCGATATGGTTTACAAGATTGAAACAGATAAGAAAACTCAGATTTTATCAACATCGATTATGCAGATTTGTCACAATGAGAATATTAGAATTGTCGCTGCCGGCATTGAAAATGAGCAGGAGCTTACGGCTCTCCGTGAGATAGGCTGCGACGAGGTGCAGGGCTATTACTTTGATAAGCCGATGTCCTGGAATAAATTTGAGGAAAAATATTTATAATTTAAACTATTAAAAAAACCACCGTTTCAAAATGAAGCGGTGGTTCTTTCTTTGTTGTTATCCTATTTCTTCGTCGTCTACCTCTACGCCGTCAAGAGTGATGTTAATATCCTTGTACATACTCATACCCGTACCTGCGGGGATAAGTTTACCGATAATAACATTTTCCTTAAGACCCTGAAGCGGGTCAATCTTACCCTTGATTGCCGCGTCGGTAAGAACCTTGGTGGTTTCCTGGAACGACGCCGCCGACAGGAATGAATCGGTTGCAAGTGAAGCCTTAGTAATACCGAGGAGTACCGGTGAAGCAGTTGCAAACTCTGTGCCGCCCTCCGCCTTTACCTTCTCGTTAGCCTCGTCAAGCTCAAACTTGTCTATAAGTGAACCGATAAGCAAATCTGTCTGACCTGCCTCGTCAACTCTTACCTTACGGAGCATCTGACGCGTGATAACCTCAACGTGCTTATCGTTGATGTCAACGCCCTGCATACGGTACGTTCTCTGAACCTCACGCGAAATATATACCTGCACCGCCTTGGGGCCTTTGATGTGCAGAATATCGTTCGGGTTTACGCTACCTACCGTCAGCTCGTCGCCGGCCTCGATAACGTCGCCGTCGTGTACCTTTATGCTTGAACCGTACGGAATTACATACGTCTTTGCATCGCCTGTTTCATCGTTTGAAACGATAACCTCACGGCGGCGCTTTGTTTCATTAACTGTAATAGTTCCGCCGATTTCGGAAATAATCGCAAGACCCTTAGGCTTTCTCGCCTCAAACAATTCCTCGACACGGGGAAGACCCTGTGTAATATCGCTGCCCGAAGCAACGCCGCCGGCGTGGAAGGTACGCATTGTAAGCTGTGTACCCGGCTCACCGATTGACTGCGCCGCGATGATACCGACTGCTTCACCGACGTTTACAAGATCGCCGGTTGCAAGGTTTACACCGTAGCACTTAGCGCATATACCGGTTTTTGAACGGCAGGTAAGAACTGTTCTGATATTTACCTTTGTAATACCCGCCTTTATGATTGCGTTTGCGTCCTCGTCGGAAATAAGCTCGTCAGCCTTGACGATTACCTCGCCCGTTTCGGGATTAACTACATCTTCAAGAGCGGTACGGCCGACAATTCTGTCATAAAGCGGCTCAATACTTTCCTTACCGTCTGTAATTTCGCTTACCCATTCGCCCTCTTTCGTGCCGCAGTCAACCTCGCGGATGATAACGTTCTGCGATACGTCAACAAGACGGCGCGTAAGATAACCGGAGTCGGCTGTACGGAGAGCTGTATCGGTAAGACCTTTACGCGCACCGTGCGAGGAAATGAAGTACTCAAGTACGTTAAGACCCTCTCTGAAGTTTGCGCGGATAGGAATTTCGACTGTTCTGCCCTGCGTATCAGCCATAAGTCCGCGCATTGCGGCAAGCTGTCTGATCTGGTTAACGCTACCACGCGCTCCCGAATCAGCCATCATAAATATCGGATTGAATTCACCGAGGTGCGCCATCATTGCATCGGTTACATCACCTGATGATTTTGACCAGATACCGATTGTCTGTAAATATCTTTCCTCATTTGTCAAGAGACCCATCTGATACATCTGCTGTATCTTTTCGACCTCTTTTTCCGCATTTGCAAGAATTTCCTTCTTTGCCTCCGGAACCTCGATATCGGAAACGGCAACTGTAATCGCGCCCTGCGTTGAATACTTATAACCTGTGGCCTTAATCTTATCCAGAACCTCGGCAGTTTCCGATGTACCGCATACACGGATACACTTATCAATAATCTTACCGAGCTGACTCTTTCCTACAATAAAGTCAACCTCAAGGTCAAATGCATTTTCAGGGTTGGAACGGTCAACAAATCCGAGATTTTGCGGTATGTTGTTATTGAAGATAATTCTTCCGACTGTTGTCGGAATGAGCTTGGTAACTGTCTTACCGTCTATCTCCTTTGTAACCTCAACCAGTATTCTCTCGTGTAATGTGCAGGCTTTGTTATCATATGCCAGAAGCGCCTCGTCAAATGACTGATACTTCTTAATAACAAGCTCCTTACACATATCAATGAGCTTCTTTAATGAAATCTGAACAGAAGTCTTGGGAAGCGCGATTGTTATCGGATTTGCCTTTACCTTTGTTTCGTTCTTTTCTACTGCGGGGTGTGAACGGACAAATTTGAGAGCTTCGCTAAGGTCTGTGAAACTTTCAAGCGGTTTATCCTCACCCTCAAAGTATTCAAGGTTCTCCTCCGGCTCAATTGACTGCAATCTTTCTGCAAGCAAATCAAGCCTTGCCTCATCATCAAGCACGCTGTCTATAATTCTGTCGTAATGCTCCTTTTGAAGCGTCAGATAGTACGAACCCAAAATCATATCCTGTGTAGGAACGGTTACGGGGTGACCATCCTGCGGCTTTAAGAGGTTGTTAGCCGACAGCATCAAAAAGCGCGCTTCTGCCTGTGCTTCCGGTGAGAGCGGTACGTGAATAGCCATCTGGTCACCGTCGAAGTCCGCGTTGTATGCCGT
>JAFQYK010000297.1 GCA_017406485.1 Clostridia bacterium | reverse complement strand
TATGCTTCCTCATATTCGGTATTTGCCAGAAGTCTTGACATCATCACATCAAAGTGCGCGCCGTTGCCGTCGCCGTAGCCAAAGAGTACGTTCTCGCCTTGCGTAGCGTCAAGCGCGTCAAATGCGCCTACACTCTTTGAAGCATTCTTGCAAGCCTTTACAAACGCTTCAACGCTTGTAATTGTCGCGGTATTAGTCTTTTCATCATACGCAATCCAAGCATCGTCACCGTTCAAATCAGCGATATATTCCTCCGCTGTCTGATACGTCTTGTCCTCTTCTGTTGTCTTTGCGGTGTCGGTTGTTCTTGTTATACCGTCAAGCTCCTCAATCGGAACATTCGCATTATCACCGACCTGCGGCTTTTCACCATTCGCAAAATCGGGCATACCGCCGCCCATACCGCCGCGTCCGCCAAAACCGCCGAAGCCCTTTGACGCCTGCTTCGTATACGGGAAGGTTGTATCGGCAAGGAAGTTATTGAGCGAACGCTCAACCTCTGACTTAATATAGTCGTAATACGTTCCCTTTGTCCACTTGCCGTCCTCGTCCTGCTCCAAAAGAAGTACCGCTCCGTTTTCGTCCTTGAGCTGAATATCGTTTATATACATTGCAAACGCGTTTGCCAGACCGTCCGAAAGTGTCTGCATATCCTCGGTCAGATCGCTTCTTGTGCTGCCCATATTCCACTCATACGCCTCGTTGGCTATATCAAGGTTCGTAATCGGGCACCAGCACATTGAACCCTTGACATCATCCTTTTCATCTGCCGCGCCGATTGCGTTAAGATACGGCGTGTACAAATCGCTGTTGCCTGTCGAACCGATAAGAGCCGACTGTGCGCCTCCGCCCGACATACCGAATGAGAATATGCTGTCCTTATCACCCGCAATATCGTCGCCGTTAAAACGGATATATCTTATCGCCGCCTTGAAGTCCGTCACGCCTGCCGGCGCGCCCTCGTTCCTGCCGCGTGCGCCGGGATAAACGTATACAAAACCGGCTTTAGTATACTGTGCCGAGGAGGAAACGTAAGCCGTAGGCGCGCTCATTGCGCTGTAACCCGGTGTTTCAACAGGGATTACGACAGGCGCGGTTCCGGCAGTGTAGCCGTTTACTATTGCCTCGTTATTCACCTCGCACGTAAATGTGCCGTCACCGTTGTCCGTAGCGTTCATATATGCCGCCGGTACGAATATACCGAGCGTTTCATACGAAGCGTCGGCGGGCTTTGAGCAATACTGAATACCTATCTGCCAGTATGCGTCATCGTCAGCGTTATACTGCCATTTCGTATTGTCGATTTTACTAAGCTCGTTCATAGCCTTTTCTCCGTTAATCGTAATCGTTCTCGTTTCACCATCCCACAAAACGTCAGCGCCGATATTTTCCGAAACGAAGCGCAGTGGTATAAATGTGCGGTCATCTGTTATTCTTGCCGGAACACCGAGCGTCTTTTCCTCGCCGTTTACCGTTGCCTTATCGGAGTCGATTACAAGTCCTATAAGCGTATCGCCGCCGCTGACGGACACGGTTCTTGTGCTTTCCTCCCATGCAACATCAAGTCCGAGACTCTCCGCAATCGCGCGTATCGGGATAAGCGTGTAGTCATTCTCGATGTACGGCAAAACATTGTCATATTTTACAAAATCAAGCTGTGAGCCGTTTACAAAAACGGTTATTTCATCCGCCGCCATAACAGGCATAGCCGCCATTGCCGCAGTCATTGCAGCCGTTACGGATACGGCTGTAATTTTTCTCAAAATGTGTTTCATATCTTTCGTCCTTTCTTTGTTCGATATATACTATTATATAATACCCAAAAAAATATTTCAAATGTTTTTTAACAATTTAATTACATATATTGCAAAAAAGGCTGATTATGATAAAATGAAT
>JAFQYK010000296.1 GCA_017406485.1 Clostridia bacterium | reverse complement strand
GAGAACGACACGCTTGACAAAAACTGGCAGCGGCTTATTTTAACGCACCTTAAAGAAAAGGAATTTTTAGGCGTTCTGACCGGTTCGCCGATTACCGATATGAAAATAACGCTCATAGCGGGACGCGCTCACATAAAGCATACCGAGGGCGGCGATTTTCGTCAGGCAACCTACCGCGCCGTAAGGCAGGGGCTTATGATGGCGGAAAGCGTGCTGCTTGAACCGTACTATGAATTTCATCTTGAAGTGCCGACCGAGAACGTAGGCCGTGCAATGACCGATATACAGAATATGGGCGGTACATTTTCCGCGCCTGAAACGCGAGGTGAAATGACGCTTATATCCGGCAATGCGCCTGTTTCAAAAATGCGCGATTATACAAAGGAGGTCGTGGCTTACACAAGCGGCAGGGGCAGACTCAACTGCATTTTAAGCGGCTATAAAGAATGTAAGAACGCAGACGAGGTAATAGCAGAGATAGGCTACAATCCCGAAGCCGACCTTGAAAACACTCCCGACTCCGTATTCTGCTCACACGGCGCAGGATATGCGGTTAAGTGGGA
This sequence comes from Clostridia bacterium, assembly GCA_017406485.1. Classification (GTDB taxonomy): domain Bacteria; phylum Bacillota; class Clostridia; order UBA1381; family UBA1381; genus Hominilimicola. Next base: position 2,859 of record JAFQYK010000296.1, on the reverse strand, counting down.
CGAGGTATATAACCACGCGCATATAGAATTGTATGATTTTGACGATGACGAGGAAGAGGAAACCACCGAGGAGCAGGCGCGGCGTTACGTCCGTGAGGCGGCAAGCGACAATGAGCTTATGCAGATATTTGAGCGCACCTACGGTCCTGTTATACGAAGGGTGGAAATGCCCGCGGTGGTGAAGAACGCCGCGCCGAAGGAAAAGAAGTTCAAGGCACGTCCCGTGAATAAAGGGAAGGAATACCTGCTTGTGGATGGCTACAATATAATCTTCGCGTGGGAAGAATTACGGGAACTTGCGAAATCCAGCCTTGAAACGGCGCGCGACAGACTTATTGATATTTTGTGCAATTATCGCGGCTTTAAAAAGTGCGAGCTGATACTCGTATTTGACGCGTATAAGGTAAAGGGAAACACCGGAAGTGTGGAAAAAATCGGCGGAATAAATGTCGTATACACAAAGGAAGCTGAAACGGCGGATATGTATATAGAAAAGGTTACGCGCGATCTTGGCAGAAAGAACCGTGTACGCGTTGCGACGTCGGACGGTGTCGAGCAGATAATCATACTCGGCGGCGGAGCGATAAGAGTAAGCGCAAGCGAATTTTATAAGGAAGTAAAGGACGCCGAAAAGGCGATAGCGGAAATAATAAGATGGATGTAGTAAAAAGTGAAGTGAGCGAATAGCTGATATGTACTCCACCTGCCCAAGCAGGTGGATTTTTCGCGGTGCGAAAAAATTACTGAATAGTTGAGCCGCCGTTAATTGTGCCTGTAACGGTAATGGTTGTAATGCCGGGACCTTCCTCTGTAGCTGCCGGAATGTCAATTTCAAGCGTGCTGCTGTCAGCGGGTATGATAAGTGTGTTGGGGGCTTCAATGGTGTAATCTGTATCGGCAATAGGTGTTTCGGTGCCGTCTACGGTATAGGAAACTGATGTTACATTGAACTGTTCAGGGAGCGCGTCCGTAAAGTTAATATTCTCTGCCGCCTCGCTGCCTGTGTTCATAAGCGTAAAGGTGTAGGTGAGCGTGTCGCCAATCTGAACGGTGTCAGCGCTTGCCGCCTTAAAGATTGATACGTTTGCGACAGGCGTAATTGTTATAGTTGCGCTTGCCTGTGCAACGATTATTCTCTGTGTCTGTTCTGCTGTCGGAACGTCTGCCGTAACGGTATTTGTAATCGTACCCGTCTGAGCGATGCCTACCGATGCTGCGTATATGACGAGCAGGTTGTCGCCGGGGATAATTGTATCCGCATAGCCAAATACCACGCCGTCAGCGTCAGGTGTAGCCGTACCTGTGACAAGTTCACCGTTCATATAGAACTGCGCGCTGCCGTCAACGTAGGAAAGCTGATTTTCCGTACCGCCCAAATTGTCGGTCAGTGTTGCGCCGTCAAGCGCGCCTGCGCCTGTGTTGGCAAGACTTATAACGTAAACCGCATCGCCGCCTGCAATAACTGTATCAACAACCGGTGTCTTTGTAAGCTCAACCGTATACTGGTCAATGAGCGTTGTATTTGTTTGATTTGATAAAACTACTCCGGAGCCGTTGTATGAAATACTGGCTCTGTTTGGTAAATTTGTTGGCATATTATTAACCTCCTTTTCAAATTCGGTACGTATTCTGTACCTGATTTATACTATGCCGAAAAAAATAAAATGTTACCCTTATCTAACAACGGCTAAGCTAAGCCAAATCAAGGCGTGGCCTTGATTTTTGGGTATTTTTTTTGAAATTTTTTCTTGCAATATGGTCAAAACAGTGGTAGAATATATACCGTACTTTAGGAATTTAGCTTTCTAAAGTAAACCATTTTAAATTTTTAGAGGAGGTTTTAACTATGTCATACGCACAGGACGTACTTGCAAAGTTAAAGGAGAAAAACGCAAGCGAGCCGGAGTTTATTCAGGCTGCAACAGAGGTATTGACTTCATTGGAGCCGGTATTTGATAAGCACCCCGAATATGAAAAGGCTGCGCTTTTGGAGAGAATAGTAGAGCCGGAGAGACAGATTATGTTCCGTGTACCCTGGGTTGACGACAACGGTAAGGTACAGGTAAACAGAGGCTTCAGAGTTCAGTTTAACTCTGCTATAGGCCCCTACAAGGGCGGTCTTAGACTTCACCCGTCAGTAAACCTCGGCATCATCAAGTTCCTTGGTTTTGAACAGATTTTCAAGAATTCACTTACAACTCTTCCAATCGGCGGCGGCAAGGGCGGCTCGGACTTTGACCCGAAGGGCAAGTCAGACAACGAGGTTATGCGTTTCTGCCAGAGCTTTATGACAGAGTTATTCAGACATATCGGCGCTGATACAGACGTTCCCGCAGGTGACATCGGTACAGGCGCAAGAGAGATTGGCTATATGTTCGGTCAGTACAAGAGAATTAAGGACGTTTATGAGGGCGTTCTCACAGGTAAGGGTCTTACCTGGGGCGGTTCACTCGCAAGAACACAGGCTACAGGCTACGGTCTTGTATACTACGCACAGGAAATGCTCAAGGATTTGGGTACAGACTTTAACGGTAAGACTGTTGCTATTTCAGGCGCAGGTAACGTTGCTATCTACGCTTGCGAAAAGGCACAGCAGCTCGGCGCAAAGGTTATCACCGTTTCAGACTCAAACGGCTATGTAATTGATGAGGACGGTATCGACCTCGCGGCTGTTAAGGAGATCAAGGAAGTTAAGAGAGGCAGAATTAAGGAGTACCTCGAGTACAGACCGAATGCTAAGTATGTTGAGGGCGCAGGTCTTTGGCAGGCAGTCAAGGTTGACGTTGCGCTTCCTTGCGCTACACAGAATGAGCTTCTTATAGATGACGCTAAGGCGCTTGTTGCTAACGGCACAATGGT
>JAFQYK010000295.1 GCA_017406485.1 Clostridia bacterium | reverse complement strand
TGCGCCGATAGACGTTGATAAGCTCCCGAACTGGAAAGCACTCTTCGGGGACAATGTTGATAAGGTTGTATCACTTGCGTCCAGCTCGGACGGCAAGCTCTACTACCTCCCGACGGTAAGACAGGAAAAGACGCAGATGTGCTGGCTGTACCGTGAGGATGTGTTCAAGGATTTGGGCATTGACTTCCCGCAAACTGTTGACGAGTTCTACGAGGTCTGCAAGAAGATAAAGGAAAAGTACCCCGACAGAATTATAATCTCCTCAAACGGACAGAAAACAAGCTCGCTCACAGGCTTCTTCCAAATGTTCTGGATACCGGAGCTTATCCTGCAGACAAATTCCTGCATAGACCCTGTTACAAACGAGTTTATCCCGTACGCGCTGACAACCGACAACGCGCGTGAGATGTATAAGTTTATCAACAAGCTCTATAACGAGGGTATACTTGACAAGCAAATTCTTTCTATAGAAAAGGACGCTTTCTATGCGCGCTGCGCTCAGAACAACGCATTTATAACATATAACTATGTATATAACGCAAAGCAGTTCACGAGCAAGACAGCCGTAAACGGCAACACAGGCAACTGGACCTGGTCGGGCGATATGGTAACGGCATATCCCGACAAGGGTACAATCTTCAGGAAAGACCCGTCCTATTCAAACTGGGGCCCCGCGTTCAGCGAGAAGCTCGGCAAGGATCCCGAGAGATTTGACGCAATCCTGAAGTACTACGACTGGTGCGCTTCACCCGAGGGACAGCTCTTCACGACCTACGGTCTTGACGACAAGCTTGCTGCTGAGTACGGCGTGGAAGCAAGCTATCATATGGTAGACGGTCAGCCTGAAACGGCAGAGGGCTGGTATCACGATACAAAGAACACAAAGGGCAAGAAGATAAACAAGGAATACGGAATTCTTGCTAACACCTTTATAAAGCATCCGAAGCTGTTCCAGGAGGCTCGCGGCGAGCAGATAGATAAGCTGTACGACGCATTTTTAGCGCACGACAACTACTATTACTTCGACGAGTTCCCGATGCGTTACACGGACGACGAGGAGGATGACTACACCGACCTCGTAACCGCTCTTGACGCAAAGCGTGACGAGTATATGCAGCGCTTTATGATGGGCGAGAGTGACCCGAACAACGATGACGACTGGAACCAGTACTTAAGCGATATGAAAAAGGTAGGCCTTGACAAGTTCTGCGAGATGCAAAAGACTGTATACGAGAGAACAAAGGCACAGGTTGAGGCTGAGAGATAACAGATAATAACTATGCAAGCCGAGAGATTTATTCTGCTCGGCTTTGCAAGTATATTCGGAGGTAATTTAGATGATAAAAAAAGGACTGCGCTTTGTCGCAGCAGCGCTTACGCTGTCGATGCTGACGGCAAATGCGGCAAGCGCTGCCGCCCTTGACGCCGCGGAAAATACGGCTGCTCCGGACGTGCAGACGGCAGAATTTGAACTAAGCTCAACTAAGTCACTTTCCGGCGCGGAGGAGATTGACGAGGCGCTTAAAAAGCTTTCGCTTTTAAACTTCAGTGAGGAAAAAGCCAAGGTGACAACAGCGGATATACATCTTCCCGCGTCTGTAGGGACTGACGACGGAAGTGTGAGCGTAAGCTGGCAATCCTCTGACACAAGCTGGCTTTCAAATGACGGTATCGTAATGCAAAGACCGGAAAACGGCTCGCACCGTGTAACGCTCACCGCCACCCTTTCCGCAAAGGGTGAGGAAGTCACAAAACAGTTTGTTGTAGCAATAAAGGCCTCCGAAGAGGTTAAGGC
>JAFQYK010000294.1 GCA_017406485.1 Clostridia bacterium | reverse complement strand
TAACCTGAGTTGCATTCTGCGGCTCTCCGCCCTCTGCGGTGTATGTTACAGCTGAAACCTGATAGCCAGCTGCCGGAGTTGTTGAAATTGTTACTGTTTCCGCGTTTGTCGCCTCGGTCTTGTCAAGAGTAAATGTACCGTTTGTTTCAGTACCCTTTGTAAGAGTATATACTGCTTCTCTTGTAATTGTTACTTCCTTTGTTCCTGATACTGTTTCTGTATTTGTTGTACCCTCTGCAACATCAACAGGAGTTGTTGCTGTGATTATAAGTGTTCCTGCTGTCTGGTCTGGGTCTATTGTGAGAACACCTGTTGACGGGTCAATCGCTGTGTTAGCAGCCTTTGTTGAACCATCCTTTGCTGCAACAGACCATGTGAATGTTGCGTCAACTGCAGTTTCGCCAGCCTTTGCAACTGCTGTATATGTCTTTGTACCCGCGCTTGCCGCAACTGTCGCGTCACCGCTTATCTCAACCGTAGTTACATCTGCTCTTGCGAACTCTGCTGTAACTGTAATGTCAGCAGCAGCCGCCGGTGTATATTCATACGGTGAAGTTGTTGAAACTGTTTCGCCGTTTACCTTGATAGCTGTGAGCTTCTTGCCTGCTTTCGGTGTTGCGGTAAGAGTAATTGTGTCGCCAGCCTTGTAAGCGCTCTTGCTTGCAGTAAGTGTACCGTCTGCTGCTGCAGGAGTAGTAACAGTTACTGTGCTCGGAGCTACATAATCAGGATCGTTAATATATACGTTGTCAAGCTGAATCTGTGCGCCGTTTGTATTTGAAGCAAAGTCCATAGCTACAACGCCTGTTACAGTATTGTCTCTGAATGCAACGTTTGTTTCATCTGCAAGCGGTGTCTGGTCTTCATAGTCATTATACTTTGAATAGTTGTAAACCTTAACATCAAATGTCTTTTTTGTAACGTTTACAGTTGCGTCAATGTGATACCAAGCAGCTGTATTCTGATCACCAACGGCTATTGTATCACCGCCGTTATAAATTTTTACTCTATGATCGGTGCTTGTTTCTCCACCTACTGTGAATATTCTGCCTGTTGCAGCATTATCTCTGTTAGCTGTTCCGGGTATATTTCCTCTTACGCTTACCCATGCGTTATTTACAACCGGTTTAACGTCAAATACAACCTTTACAGCATCGCCTGTTGCAGGATACTCTGCGCTATAAATTGTATAGCCAGCGCCTGACTGACCCGTTGTCGGAATTTTTTCAACCTTAGTTGTATTACCGGATGTTGCTTCTGAAAGATCTTCAATTGCAGGAGTTGTACGGCTATAATCCTTGAATAACGGTGTGTCGCCGTCTTCCTCGTAGGTAACTGTACCTGCTGCGAACGGAACAACTGTTCTTTCCGCAAATGTTACAGCAATTGTTACGTTCTGTGTCGGCATTGTAAACTTGCCATTTGTTACAGTAATCGGTGTTTCGTCCGCGCCTGTAACCGTAATTGTGCCGCCCTTGTGGTCAGCATCAGGTGTAGCAGCTACTGTGATTTCAGTACCCTCTGCAACTTCGTCGCCTGTTGCAACGTCAGCACTGCCGTTTTTAACAGAAAGCGTACCGCCTGTCGGATCTGTGATTGTTACAACGTGAGTCGGTACTGTAACTGCCGCAGTAGGTGTTGACTCAATTGAGCCTGTTGTGCCGTCTGCCGTAACGACTACCTTAATTGTCTTACCTACAAGAGTTGCAGGAATTGTAAGTTCGTTTGCTGTCGCGTCTGCGATATTCTCATATGCACCTGCATCTCCTGTGTTTGCCTGCCACTGATACTTTGCTGTCTTACCGTCGTTAAGACCTGTTACAGTTGCTGTAAGCTTTGAACCAACAATAGGATCACCTGTAACTGCTACTGTACCTGTGATTGCGGGGTCAGCCGGTGTTGAGTCATCAACAAATGTAACTGTTACAGTTACTGCAACATCCGGCATTGTGAATGTGTATGTTCCGTCATTGTTTTTTGTTACGGGAACTGCAAGGTTTACGCTGCTGTCTGTCGGAGCAACTGTTACTGTACCAACCTTATAGTCCTGATCAGCTGTCGGCGTTACTGTTATTACTGTATCCGCAAGCGCGCTTTCAACCTCTGCGCCGGCTGCCTTAACTGTAAATGAGCCGTTTGTTGCAGCTGCCTTTGTGATAGCCTTCGGTGTCGGCAATGCCTTAAAGGTTACTGTAACTGTAACTGCCTTTGCGGGCATTGTGAACTTGCCTGCTGTAACTGTTACATCCGCATTGTCTGCGTCCTTAACAGTGATTGTGTCAAGCTCATAGCCCTGCGCCGGTGTTGCGGTGATTGTTACTTCATCGTCTTCCTCGGCTGAAGCTGCGTTAACGCCGTCAACCTGTACCGTATATGTACCGTTTTCCGGATTTGTAGCTGTGATAGCATATTTTACCGCCGGTGTTTCACCGCTCTGTACTGTGTACACACCGTAGGGAACCATGCCCTCTAAGCTATTCCATACCATCAGCTTATCGCCTGTATAGATTGTGTCACCTGCGGGAACCGCTACTGTGACAGCATCTGTTGTTTTGCCTATATTCTTTGCAGGATAGCTCTTTATGCTTTCAAGAGCATTTGTTACAGAATCGTAATGAACGTGGATAAGTACGCCGTCAAACTTTGTTGTCGCGTCATCCTGTGACTCAATCGTTACATTCTGTCCGTCATTTGTGATTTCAACATCATGCTTGGGAACCGGTGTCGGCGTCGGTGTAGCCGCAGGGTCTACTGTTGAGGAATAAATAGCTATATTATCTATATCATTGGTTGTATTTGAGCCGCTTCCATCGCCGTAATAATCTGTTGAATTACCGCTTCTAAACGAAACATAAGGCAGGTTATTAACGCCACTCTTTGTACTATCTTTTATATCGCCGTATGAGCTTGCGCTTCCCAAGATATATACGGGATCGTTTGCTTCGCCGTCCGTATATGTTGTTACCTTTATCTTTGCGCCGGTCGTCTTACCCTCGCTTCTGTATGCCTCAATCTCAACGAGTACCCATGTATTATTTGCAACCTCGATTACGTTGTCGCCATTCTTGGTAAGCGGATTGTCGCAAGAGTATGCAGCAGATGCAGCGTCCGCGTCTGTTGTAATCAAAGCAAGCGGTGAGTTGATGTTACCCTTTGATTCACTTGCAACGAGGTCGCCCGAGAATAAAATTTCAGCAGGCTGATCGCCGTTGTTGTGAAGCTTTGCAGCAAACTGAGCAACAACCTTCTCGCGCTCTGCAACCTCCAGAATTGCGCCGTCTCTCTTGAAATAGAACTTAGGACCGCGGTTTGCTGCAGATTTAACATTGCTTGCAGCCTCAAGGTACTTTTCTGTGCCAAGAGAGGGATCTGTCTTAGCGTTCTGGGTAACAGACCACTTTGTCTCTGAGTGTGTGCTTGAGTCAGTACCGCAGAAAATATCAACCGAGTCGAGATCGGTATAGGTAGAATCTGCCTCTGTTGTATTGATAAATACAAGTCTCGCGCTGTTCATGCTGTTGAAGTCATCTGAAGCTACCAAGCCAAGGCCGGAAGGAGCTTCGCCCGCAGGAACTGTCTCATACGTAACAACAGCCGCGCCGTGTGTCTGAGCAGCCGGCACTTCTGTTGTTGCGCCTGTACCTGCGTCAGCATTGAATACTACAATGTCATCAAGATTGTACGACGGATAGCCCATGCCGTTGCCGGCTACTGTGCCTGCTTCGGCGTTGCCGCTGTTGCGGTATTCCTGACCGCTCGCACCCTGTGCACCGTTAATGTATACGCTGAACTTCAAGCCCGTGATTGATTTAGCTGTTGATGTCGCAACAGGTTCCGTGCCATTGTTTACGTATATGCTTGTGCCGGCGGTTGTCACAACTGCTTTAACATTATACCAGGTATCCAAATCAAGACCTAATGTAGTCATGTCAAACAGAGTTTCAACCTCGTTAGTGCCGTCCTTGCCTACAATGGTAAAAGCATTGTCATATGTATTTGCCGATTCCCATGCAGCCTTGCCCTTTACCTTTAGATTGAGCACTACGTCCTTTTCAGTCGTAGCCGCAAACTCCGTAGCTACAAGATTGTCGTCGTCATCCAGTGAGCCGAACAACATTTTTGCGCCTCTGTTCACAGTCGTGAAACGGCCTGTTGAGGTTACAAGATAGTTGTCGCCTTCCGTATCACTGCCCAATGCCCAGTATGTAGAGTCGTCGCCCTCGGGCTTTGTGCCGGTGTAAAGGACGATACCGTCAATACCGGAATATGTCTTGCTGCCGGAGCCTTCGCCGGAAACCAGCTTATTATTTAACCACGTGCCGTATGAAATGCCGGACAGGTCATAACTGTTAAACGTGTCTGACCAAAGGATGTCATCCGTGGTTGCCGCGCTGGCAGTTACTG
>JAFQYK010000293.1 GCA_017406485.1 Clostridia bacterium | reverse complement strand
TTCGCTGATGATAATATACTTGATGATTTTCTAAAAAGCAGAGAGAGCGAGGTGTATGATATTATGTTTGCGTTATTTGATGAGGAAAAGTATCGCAAGCTGGCGATGAAAGAGATAGAAGAAGAAGCCATAGAGGAAGGAAGAGCTAAGGGCATAGAGGAAGGAAGAGCCGAAGGAAGAGCCGAAGAGAGAAATACACTAATCGAAAGTATGAAAAAAAATGGACTGTCTGAGGAACAAATCCAGAAAATTCTTTCGTGTGCTTAATGTAGCCATTCTTTAGTGACATTTGTATGCAAAGAACAAGGCTAAGGAAATGTATAATAATAAAAATCATAATCGTATATGATATACGGTTATGATTTTTTACTTTATAGGAAATTGCTTTCCTATAAAGTAAAAATGATTTAATACGCCTGCGATTTTTTCTTCACTTCGCTCAAAAAGCGCAGATGCGCAAACAAAAGCGTTTATCCTTCTCTGCCCGCCGTAAGGCGTGCGCCAAAGGCGCTTTTGTTCCCTTATAGAAAATTACTACTTTTTTGCGGCGGAATGTAAATTCATATTGTAAAAACAGTCCAAATGTGATAAAATAATATAATAAAGCTAATCATATTTATTATCTTCGGGAAAGGGATGATATAAATGAAAACGAGGGGAATGAAAAGAATACTCAGTGGCCTTGTCGCTTTATGTATGCTTGTAAGCGTTATGCCTGTATCATTTGGCGCGGCGTTTTCACAGGAAACAGGTGAGGACGATACTCGTGTTTATGAGTACATAGGCACTGGGCTTGACAAGGAGTATGACGGTCAACCGGTCACGCTTGATGTTTCGGCGGACATAACCGTTGACGGCAAAACGGGCGTGCTCAGCAGTGAAAACACAAAGGTAGAATACCACAGCATCTCAACCGGTGCGGCGGACACCGCTCTCAACGCCCCTCCGTCAGAGGTTGGCGACTATTATCTTATGCTTTCAGTGCTTGGTGCTGACAGTGAATATCACGAAACCTTGGAGATAGACTTTGCTATATGGGCGCAGGGTCACACGCATACAATGGGTGAATGGGGCGAAAGCCCGTCGGATAATCATCATATGCGTGTATGCGAGGATTGCGGATACAGAGTACAGGAGCCGCACACTGCTACGGAATGGCAAATCAATGCATCCGATAACTCTCACTCTAAAATATGCACAGTTTGCGGTATTGAGTTCGCCTACGGTGAACACGAAATGTCGCAGCAGTACAATGACGCGCAGCACTGGGATGAATGTGAAGTATGCGGCTATAAAGAAAGAGAAACAGACCATAACATAAGCTACACACCAAACAATGACGGCAAAACGCACACAGCGGGTTGCGGCGGCTGCGTTTACGAAGCAACCGAGGAGCATACATTTAATGACTGGCATTCAGGCAGCTCAGTGGCAAAACAGACGCGCGAATGTACGCTTTGCGGCTTCAGCGAAACAAGGGACGCAAAATACACCGTTACCTACGAATACGTTGAACCGGACAATGACCCCATTGTATATAAAACGGTTGAACAGGACTACGGAACCCCTCTTGACCTCACGGTAACTGCAAGTAAAAGCGGCTGGGAATTTGTAGGCTGGAGCCGTCAGTCATATGACTCAATTCTCACCGAAGCGGACAACGAAACTGTCAGCGGAGACGTTACGCTTTATGCGATTTTTAAAAAGACATATAATGTCCGCTTCTATTCCAAGAACGGCAGCATACAGACCACGATAAAGGCGACTGTTTACAACGATGAAAAATCCTTCTATATAAACAATCTGTATCCCGATGGCTTCAACCCCGACGCGTATGAGGATTGGGAGATTATGGGCTGGACGGACGGTACCGATGCTATGTCTGAAACAATTGGTGATTTATCGGAAGGCATAATTCCGGATGTAACAAAGGATTACTACGCGGTATATTACAAAAACATATCGCTTACATATGACGCAGGCGAGGCTTATGAGAAAGATATAAACGAAAACGAGCTGTTCTTTAACTCAGCCGGCACATATTCAACGTGTCAGTTCACGCTGCCGCCAATAAGTACCATTACCGGCAGTAACCGTCCTGACTTTCAGTACTGGGCGGTAGGCGACAAGCTAAATGGCGAGAAGCTCTATCCCGATGACATAATTGATATAACAGAAAATACCACCGTATACGCCGTATACACAGAGGATTTGGAAACCATACCTAAGCACGTGATTACATATGATTTTCGCACTAACGGCGGTACGTCTATGACGAACCTTTCCAATCCGACTGAGATAACCGAGGGCGAGATTTTATCAACCGCTAACCTCGGCGAAGCGACAAAAGAAGGCTGGGAATTTGTAGGCTGGAACACAGACCCGAACGCCAAGAGAGATATAGGTTCTGTAACGGCAAATGGTGATATAACGCTTTACGCGATATTTAAAAAGGATATAACCGCGTCGTTCACAATGCCTGATGAAACACTGAAATATATAATTGTAACGATTTATAACAACAAAACCGAGGCAACAATCAACCTGCCGCAGCTCGAAAATGCTGACGGCTTTACCCCGCTTGGCTGGCTTATGTCGGGCGACAATTCCGCGAAATACTACAGCGGCACGGTAAGGCTGAGTGAGGATAAAGCGTTTACGCCGGTATACGCAAAAAATATTACACTCACATACGACACGAACGGTTCAAGTGAGAGCATAAAGGAGCAGCAGGCGGTAATCCTCCGTTACGGCACAGAAAGCGCAAAGGCAACGTTTACGCTTGCCGCTGCGCCCGTTCGTGACGGCTGCGAGTTCACCGGCTGGGCAGTTTCAACCGACCCGACGAAGGTTTACAGCGCAGGTGAAACGGTAGAGCTACCCATAAAC
>JAFQYK010000292.1 GCA_017406485.1 Clostridia bacterium | reverse complement strand
CTATATATTCAAGAAAATCTATAGAGCGCGAGAACAGTATATCGTGCGAGACGCAGCTTGAATACTGCAAGTCAATGATAAAACCCGATGAAAAGTCTGAAAAAGTCATATGTTTTGTTGACAATGGATTCTCTGGAGGTAATACAGACCGTGACGGATTTCAGAAAATGATGCGGCAGATTGAACGCGGTAAGATTACTAAGGTTATAGTTTACCGCCTCGACCGCATCAGCCGCAGTCTTTCAGACTTTGTGAAAATCCTTGAAACTCTAAAGCAATACAATGTACAATTCGTTTCCTCGCAGGAATCGTTTGACACATCAAGTCCATACGGTGAAATGATTGTCAAAATACTTATGGTATTTGCGGAGTTTGAGCGTCAGAGCATCATTGAACGCGTTACACAGGCGTACGCTCACCGTAGCGAAATCGGACTCTATATGGGCGGCCGCCGTCCCTATGGATTTAATTTGAAGGACACGGTTATACATAATATCAAAACAAAAATGTACGAGCCTGTTCCGCAGGAAACAGAGCATATCAAATACATATTTGAGAATTATTCTGTTCCGAATGTGACGCTTCGCAGGCTGATGGACAATCTTGTTGATAATTACATACTTCCCGCCTCGGGAAGTTGGTCTACAGCAAAATTATCCGCTATTCTGCGTAATCCTATTTATGTTAAGGCAGACAATGACATTTACAATTACTATGCAGGCAAGAACGCGCATATCGTCAGCGATATAAACGAATTTGACGGTGTACACGGCGTACAAATTTATGGTAAAACCAAGCACACCGCTGAGGATATGTCAGATATTAAGGTCGTTGTAATGGCTCATGAAGGAGCAGTAAACTCCGATATATGGCTCAAATGTCAGAGAAAGCTTGAAAAAAACAAGCAGATTGGCAAATCCATCAGCAACACCACGAGCTGGATAGGCGGCAAGCTTTTCTGTAAAAAATGCGGCAGAGCTATGACGGTTACAAAGGGTGCTAAAACAAAGGATGGTTCACAGACACGGTATTTTAACTGTACCGGCAAATCTCACAACCGCATTTGCAGCGGTCCAAAGGTGACAGTTTATGCCGATAGTACCGAGGATATGATTTATGAGCTTATCGCAGAGAAATTAAACTCGCAGAAGTCTTCTCATAAGGTGGTGTCTACGGACAATACAAATAAAATTAATCTTTGCAAAAATCGTATCAGTGAGATTTCATTATCACAAGAGCGGCTTGTAAATATGCTTTTAAACGACGAATTTGATACCGATATGGTATCGCTTATGAATGAGAAAGCAAAGAAGCTCTCCGATGAGAGGCGCGAACTGACGGACAAGATAGAAGTCCTTGAAAATGAGGAAAGCGATATCGTCAATGTCATAAATCTCACAAAAAAGTGGAAAACTGCTTCCTTTGACGAGCGTAAGGCAGTGTGTAATGTGCTGATACATAAGATATTCATTGAGGAAAACGGTGATGTGGAGGTTGTGTGGAATATATGAATATAAAAAATGCCTTGCAGGTCATATCGGCTTGCAAGGTATTTTTAGCTCATTGTATGTCATTTGGAGCAAGAAACTCCTTTGAATCCACGGTCTTGAAAAAGCGTATTGCAGCATAATCGTTTACATTTTCGCCTTTGTTGTGCTTATAAATCTCCCATTGGTCGTAATATGGCATATTCATATGCTTGAGGATATCGTCAATATTCTCGCGCGTCTTCGGCACGACACAGCTGTCTATATATGCCCGAACACGTCTGTCATCAATAACCTTATCTTTTTTTATTACGCCAAACAGTCCGCACGGATTAGGGCGCATACCATCCTTTAAATACGCCTGAAATTTATCGGCTTCCTCACTGTATTCAAGATAGCCGGTAACCTCATCATTCCTCCATACTATCTCGTAAATCTCTAACATAGTCAATCCTCCACATTATAAAATCAATGACCTTATCCCACCAAACATCCGGCAGGACTATATTGTTCGCTTGTTTAATCAGTCGGTTATACTCAAGTTTAACGCCGTTTACAGCATTTTCAATTTGTTTTCTGTCAATATCAAGCTTGATTGTAGGTGTATAAATCTTTGAGTATTTTCTGAAAATATTTTCCGCTGCTGTAAAGCCCTCGTTATACAACGGCGCATTACACAGACAGTGTCTTGATGCCGTCTTAAAAGCACCCTGCATTCCCTTTATGTCATCATATAACAGAGAATATCCGTTATCATATATCGGCGCAAGCTCCAGCTGTTCATCATCACTTATAAGAAATCCGACATTGCTGTTATGCCTGTCCTCGTTCATTATGATAAGGTCAAAGGCAAGCATATCTATAAGACTTTCACCACAGCCGGTCAAGCGGCATAGCTTGTCAAATTCTATCATATCCTCGTTTTCGATATAGAGAGATTGCAAATATATGAGACTCTTGCCGTTTCTGAAATCATCAGATACGCATACCAATGTTTCAAAATCTCTGCCAAGTCTGGAACCGGCATACAAGTCAAGTCTTTGAGTGGCAATATTAAGTCCAAGCACCCTTCCCAATCTATAGCAAAGCACCTCAATAACAGGTTCTATTCCCCAAAATGTAGGAAAATCGCGAACCTGTAATCTGCCTGTTTTCAAAAATTCCAATTTGTCGCCGTCCTGCCGTGTTGTTTTAAGCAAATTGCCCTTGGAGTTACTGTGAAGCGAGAAGTTGGCTTGTTGGCTCATACTATAACATCTCCAATCTTGCAAGATAATTTTATCACATAATATTCCATAGGTCAATATTTCATTGTGTGACAGGGTTATAGTTGTTGACTAAACAGCCTGATAATGGTATAATAATAACGAAGGGAGCGTGATTAGCATGACAGATACAGTTTATACCCCTCAGCAGATAAAAACTATCCTACAGCCTGTATTTGCAGACTATAATGTAAAAAAAGCCGTGCTTTTCGGCTCATACGCAAAGGGACTGGCGGACAAAAAAAGCGATGTTGATATACTCGTTGACAGTGGACTGAAAGGTCTTGCTTTCTTTGGCTTGCTTGAAGATGTAGTCACTTCCCTTGATAAAGATGTTGATTTGATTGATGTTACACAAGTGGCAAAAAACTCAAATATTGATACCGAAATCGCTAATACGGGGGTACTTATATATGGATAACAAGGATATGCAGGTACTGCAAAAAATATATGAGCGTATATCGTCTGTTTTGGAATACTGTAAGGATTGTTCATCTTTGTCTGACTTTGAGGAAGATTCTATGCGTGTGGATGCCTCGGTTTTCAACCTTATGCAGATAGGCGAGCTCGCGAAAACATCACTCACAGATGATTTTAAGGCTAATATTAAGACGATACCTTGGAAGCAGATTTACGGTATGCGCAACCGCATTGTTCACGGCTATGATGATGTTGATATGAATATAGTATGGGATACAATTAAAACAGATTTGCCTGAATTAAAGGACGAAATCAAAAAATATTTAAGATGAAAATACACTGCAAATCTATAATGGTTTGCAGTGTTTTAGCAAGCGTAAAATCTGTTTGAATGAGTTCACTTCGCTTCACCAAATCTTTGGAAGTGTACTATTTCTCTCTGTCTGAGGAACTTGATAACTTCGTTAACATCCGGGTCGTCTGACAGTTTCAGAATATTGTCATAAACCGCGCGAGCCTTTTGCTCTGGTACCACTGTGTAAGAACAACATTTAATAGAAATGCTGTATTCGCTGTCAGAAATTCCAATGTATCTCTATCGGTACATTCCTTGTTTTTGGTATACGCTTCTCAATCGCTATGTAGTCAATTAGAATTTCTACCATTTCACGGTTTAGGTGTTCTAAATGAGTATAGCGTTCAATTATTTCTCGGCGGTTATCGCCGCGCTTGATTTTTTCCTCTAATTCAGCAAGCAGTCTTTCACCGTCTGCAATAGTGCGCTCCAATCTTTCCTTATCGGCTTTAAATTCCTTGGATAACGCTACAAAATCGGCTTCATTTATAATGCCCTTTACCTTGTCCATATAAAGTTCACGAATGGCTTTTGAGGTTTCCTCTATCTTGCTCTTATAGATTGTAATATCGGAAATCAATCTGTTTTTTTGTTCCGTTAAGTTGGTCGCAAATTCGATGTTGCGCTCTAACTCATCTTTATCAAGGTACTCCGCAGATAAACGGTTAAGCTCGTCTATAACCATTTTTTCTAACTTATCAACCGCTATGTAAGAGCCTGTGCATGAGTCCTTAGAAACATGACGGTTAGGACATTGTAAATAGTGCATACCGTGACTTTTGTGCGACCTCATAATGTAACCGCAGTAGGCGCAACGGGTTTTTCGTGCAAACAATCCGATTTGACCGATTGAAAACGGTTTCGCTCGTTCTTGTATCATTGATTGTACCCTGTCCCATAAATCCTTATCTATGATAGGCTCATGCGTCCCCTCAACGATATACCAATCCTCTTTAGGACGAGGTTTAACAACCTTAGTTTTATAGGACACGCTACCGCTTTTCCCTTGAACCATGTTACCGATATACACT
>JAFQYK010000291.1 GCA_017406485.1 Clostridia bacterium | reverse complement strand
TGCTATAATTGTGTAATATGTACTGAAAAGAGGTGTCAAATATTATGGATAATCTCAAAATAGCTATATGTGAAGATGATATAGAAGAATATGATAAACTGATAGAGCTTATGAAACAGTGTGGTGCAACATACCGCGCGGAACATTTCAAAAACGCTAATTCTTTCCTCGACAAATATTATGAGGCTAAATATGACCTTATACTCATGGATATTTATATGGGCGGAATGAATGGCGTGGAAGCAGTATCAAAAATACGCGAAACGGATAAACAAACAACCATCGCCTTTTTGACAAGCAGCCCCGATCACGCTATGGACGGCTATCGCTATCATGTGAACAGGTATTTAATGAAGCCTGTGGGTATGCAGGATTTATGTGAAACATTGGAGCTTGCGCGTATGCAAAAAACGCATATTCCGTCCGTTTCCGTTCCGACACGCGGTGTGGAAATTTCATTGCCTGTAAATACTATCCGATATATTGAGCAGAGCAACCACAGCATTATAATCTATCTGACAGGTGGCGCGATACAGAAATCGTCTATGAAACTGTCAGATTTTGCAAATATGCTTCCGTCCCCGCAGTTTTACCAATGCCACAAAAGCTATATTGTAAATTTGCAGTATGTAAAATTCATAGATAAAGAACTGAGCGTTTTCGCGATGAACGAGGGTGGAAATGCTTACATAAGGCGAGGTAATTATAAAGAGGCTGAAACGGTTTACAAGAATTATATGTTTGAATTGGCAAGAAGGCAGGTGAATGGTTGAAATGAAAGATAGACTCGCATTGGTGTACCCAAAAGCTATTACGCTGTTTCTTGGTGTGCTGTTTCTAATACTTGTTTTCTTTTCATTCTTGTATAACGGCTACTCATCGGTAAAAAATCAGGCTGTTCCTGTAAGTGAAGCAAAAATAACTGTGGCAGGAGAGGAATACACTACATCGCTCCCCACTTCTGTCAAAAATGCACCTCACGGCAGCGAGGTGACGGTTGCATTTATGCTGCCTACCCACAACGGAGATAATCTATTTTTCGGAACTGTCTATTCTCCGCTTCGGATTTATGCAAACGGTTCTTTGATATATTTTTACGGCGACAAGCAAAGTTATCCAAAGTTTTTTCTTGACCCGCCTACGCAATATGACTCTATAAATCTTCCTTATTCAGAGGATGGCAGCCTGAATATAGAAATGGTCTATAACATACCAAATGAAAGGGACAGTCTTTCAGTCCACGCTCCTATTGTCGGAAACGGCAATGCAATGCTTAATTATCTCATAAGGCATCATGGCATTACGTGGATAATTTCAGTATTCTTCCTTTTTCTTGGCGCGCTGCTTGTGTGTATGTTCCCGTTTTTTCTCGGCTGGCAAAACAGAGGACGCGCATTTTTACTGCCGGGATTATTATCTCTCTTTGCGGGAATGTGGCAATTTGGCGAAAATACTCTGAGTGTATATCTGTTTCAAATGCCATCGGTACTTTATGTGATAGATTTTATCGGCTTGTTTTTAATGGTAATACCGATTTATAAATTGAGCTTCTTTATTGAAAATCTTAAACGCGACAAGCTTTTAAAAATAGTTTTGATAATTATAGAAATATCCGCTATATTGGCTATGTCACTACAGCTTTTGGGAATAGTTTCACTGCACAGAAGCCTTTTTGCGTTCCACATTATTGTGCCTGTTTCGCTTGCAATATTAACTTTAAGAACGTTGTATGAATACGTGAAATATAAGGAAAAGGGTGCCGGTTTTCTTTGCGGAGCATTCCTTATTTTGACATTATCGGCAATACTTGAGCTTTTGAATTTCCACATTAAACTCATACCGCAGTTTTCTTCGATATTCCAGACAGGGCTGTTTATTTTCATAATTGCTATGGCGGTATTTTCGGGCAAATGGGCAAGCAATCTGATTACTTACCAAATCAGAAATATGGAAATGGAAAATGTGCTGAAGCTGAGCGAACAGGCTATTGAGTCTCAAAAACTTCGGAACAGACAACTCCTCACTCACTTTGAGGATATAAAGAAACAGCGTCACGATATACGCCATCACCTTCGTGCAATATATGAGCTTATACAAAATGATGATAAAAGAAGCGCACTGGAATATATCACGACCGTCACGGACTCAATACCGACATATTCTCAGGAAAACTACTGCGACAACACCATTGTAAACTCGGTTATAGCATTTTATGAGCAAACCGCAAAAAACAATCATATCCGAATAAAAATAAATGTGCAGGTGCCTTATTCCAATAAGCATATTTCAGACTCAAGCCTTTGTGTGATATTCGGAAATTTGCTTGAAAATGCTGTTGAGGCATGTGAGCGTATGAACGGAAATAATCGTTATATATCACTAATTTCACGTGTGAACGGGGATATGCTCTTTATTACAATGGAAAATAGCTATGAAGGAAATATACAGCGGTCAGGGGATAAGTTTTATTCAAGTAAGCATAAGAGCTTCGGTACCGGCATTACTTCCGTTAAATCTCTTGCTGAGCGTCATAACGGCTCGGCAGAGTTTAAAATATTGAATAACTGTTTTCAGTCAAATGTATGTGTAAGACTGTAACAGTAAAAATTATTACATACAAGGAGGAAATGGAAATGGTTTTTTTTGGCAACATAAGTGACGACACATCGGGTTTTAAAAAGCACAAAAATACAGCGGGGCTTACTAATGCAATTCTGCTTGAAAAGCTGTCCGGTATCAGTGTTTCATTCGGTACACCTAAAATGGGAACAATGATGAAAAAGGAGGCTGTTGTTTACGAGCATGTAAGCGACACTTGGGATGTTTATGTTCTCGCAAATGATAAAAATGTTCAGATAGGCAGGGTTTATTCACAAGGGGTAAATGCAGGTCTCGGAGCATTGAAAGAAGCAGGCATTATGGCTTTAACAGGCTCGTTAGCACAAAACAGTGCAACATCCGCAGCAGACCGCGCGGTCGATGAACTTGATGAAATTATAAAAAAACTGCTTAACGGCGAGGAAGTAACTGAAAGCAATGTTAGTATTTCCACATCAAGCGGCAATTCTATAAAGCTATATATGCGCCAAAAGGTATTTACTATAAGGGATAAGTATAGCATTTGCGATTTGGACGAAACACCTGTTTACTATGTTAAGGGGAATATTACAGGACTCGGCTTCTCCATACAATATGCGGACGGCAGTGACATAATGACAATCAAGAAAAAACTTGTTGCCATAACTCCCGAATATACACTGTTTGAGGGAAATGAGAATATTGGTCATATCAAGAAAAAAATCAAACTTGGCAGAGCTGAAATTCAAGGCGAGGTAAAAGGACAACCTATTATGATTAAGGGTGATATGGTCGGACACAGCTTTAATATTTTTCTCAATGGAAAGGCTGTCGGAAATGTGGACACAGCTCGTCTCACTTGGGGCGACTGTTACTCAATCGAAGTGCTTGATGAAAGTGTAAAAGACCTCGTTGTTACTATTGCTGTTATATGTGATAATACACTGAAAGGCAACGATTGATTATAATATTAGTTGTCACACTTGTTACCTGTGGTGTGGGTAGTCTTTGGGACTTTATTGAGGGTATAATGATCCTTGCAGGCTCAATAAATACAGACGCAAACGGCAATCCGCTTACAGACTGATTAAACAGAAAAACGGTTCGGATATATGTTTCCGAACCGTTTTTCTTTTACCAATCTGAGTCCCAATCGGTACTGCCACTATCCCACGAGTCACTGCTATCCCAACTGCTGTCACTGTCCCAATCGTCATCGTCGTCAACATCGTACCACTCGCTGTCCTCAAAGCGTTTCCCAATATGGTTGCTTGTTTTATACTCGCTTTCATTATCAGAATTTATTTCAGGTGAACTATCTGCAAAAATCCAATCATCTATTAAATCATCATATAAATACCAAGATGAACCTTGATAATAATAATCGTGATTATCAAATCTGTAATATCCGTTATCAGGCGACTTATCAAAAATAGCTATCAATATTCCCACAAATATAATCACGCCGGCAATCAGCCAAAAAGACAAGTCACTTTCTTTCTTCTTACTTGTTTTATTGCTCTTCTGCTTTGTAACTGCATTTCTGGATTTCTGGTCGGCAATTTCAGCCTTTAGTCTTTGATACAGTTCATTAACAGCATACGCTTCATCAGTGCCTTCATAACGTACTGCTCTCTGACCATCCGATTTGTTTTTATATACAACGAAATCCCCGCCGACATTCTTATATATGCCAAACGCCTTTGGTTCCTTTATATCCTTTCCAATAAAAAAACGCGTAACGTCCTCCGGCGGAAGGGTATGCGCCGTGTACCATTCTTTAAGCTGTTCTATTGTTTTAGGCTCTTTGGAAGAAAGTCTGTTCACGCCTGAAAGCGTCGCGCCGCAGTTCGGGCATGATTTAAGTGTTTCATCAATCATTGAGCCGCAAAAATCACATTTGATTTTCACTGTTTATCAACGTCCTTTGTGTATATAATACTATATTGTACCACAGAATATATATCTTGTAAATATTATATTCCGTTAAGTGTAACAAAAAAAGAATAATAAAAGCAATTCTAAAAAGAAAACTAAATAACCATATGAAATACCTTGTTGATACCGCAAAGCTCCGCCTGCTTCTTTAAGTGCGTATGCTGTTTAGGTGTAAGCCGTACCGTCAATTTGATTTTGTCGCTCACTCAATTATCCCTCCTTCAAAATTTTTTCATATCTGTATTTCATCTCTTGCGGGTAAAGCGGAACGGGCGGCTTTCTCACTCCCGTCCACTGTTTTCCGCCTGTAATCCCGAAGCATTGCCAACCTGCCGCTTTCAGACTTACACCGCTTTCACTTTCAAGAATATATGTGATTATCTTTTTATATCCCATAGCTTTTGCGGCTCTTGCAGCAGCACCGTATAGCATACTACACGCATTTTTTGTTCCGTCAGTACATAAGCGTGTTACCTCTAATGTTACGCCATTGTCAAGATGGCGGCTAACAGGACGCCCAACAATCACAACACCTACAAGTTTACCGTTTTCAGAACAGCCGATAGAAAATTTATGTCCTTGCACAGCTTTATGGTGTCTATGAAATTTGCTTACATATGAAAAAAGCGGCTGCTATGTTTTAATAGCAACCGCTTTCATACGATAAAGTATTTTATTTTTCCAATTCCTGTTTTTTCTGCTTTTCTCTTTTCTTCAGCTTCTTTAATGAAAAATCAAGAATACGCTTTTTTCTTTCCTTGAGCATTGTCTTGTAGAATTTCTTTTCCAAATCATCAATAACAGGAATGTTGTCTATCATTTCATTGATTTTATCCAAATCAATTTTTGGAGTTATGCGCTTTAGGGCATCGTTGCAGTCCTTATATTCCAAAGAGGAAATAAAGTTGTAGTAATTTATTCTGCTGTTATTATGCTTTATTGCAGAAGTAGGAATTTCAAAAACGCGGAAATCAATTTCCTTCTTGTCATTAAGTATCTGTTCCATCAGCTTCTCATCTGCCTGCGGGTATAAGCTGCTTCCGCAATCAAACACCGGAGCTAATGTCATTTCATCGGTTTTACTGTCATAGAGGAAGCCCCAATTACCATTGTGTCTGTCCCAATTACCTATAAAAGCGTCCACTATGAACATATCCCAAAACCGATTTGCAATAACACGGTGGTCAATAGCGTTCTGCTCCTCAAAGGTCTGTAAAATATCATCAAGCTCTGTACCGTATCCGTTTCTTTCGGAGTCGATAATCTGATTTTTAAGTGATGCAAAATCTTGAAGCACCTTGCCATCAGCAGCAAAATCCTTGCAGGCGACAACAACCTTTTTAACTCCCTTTGATGTGGTGTATGTTCCTAACATCGTTTCCTGCACAGGTATTCCCACGCTCTCATATATTTTGCAGCCGATATATTCGGCAATGCAGCTATTACTGTAACTCATTTCCTTATTTTTTGCAGCGTAGGGTGGGAATTTTAGCATATATTGTTCGCCGTTATATATGACAGATATTTTACTTCCGTTTGCGCCCGCATAGGTTTTTCTACGCATAGGTAAGTCGGTAAAGTCAATCATAATATTTCACTCTGCCTTTCCATTCCAAGATATTTTTCTCTTAAATACCACGCCTGCTCGCTTGATATATCGCCGCCTACCTCTGCAACATTTATATCACTTTGCAATTCGCAGAAATCACAATCAAGATGCAGATACTTTTCACCGCGACTTAATATTTCAGTAGCTTTTCTCATTTTCTCAACAGATGTTTCAAGATATTTCGGGAGATTGCTTTCAAGGTAACTCTTATCAATGGGAGGTCCTGTAATATGGTCGTATCTCATAATATATCAGTCCTTTCATAGATATATTTTACTATTGCCTACGCCGAATGTCAAGTATATTACCGTACCATAGCGTCCTTACGCTGCGGCACTTCTACATCAGATGTGTCCATATCAATAGCCGAGTTATCGCGCTTATCCATATTCAAGAGTGCGTCAAGTGCGGCGAGCCGCTTTATCTTTTCGTTAAGCTCCGCTTCCTGCGGAAACTCTGCCTTGCTTGCTTCCTCTGCTATGACAAGCTGTTTTTTCACAACCTCCAAACTTTCCTCGCTCTGTTGCTTAAACTCCGGTATTTTAGCAAGGGCGTTATCAATTCTCTGAATATTACCAAGCGCGTCCGTACCGAGTTCTATTGTGTATGAGCGCGCACCTTGCATTGTCAGCTTCACCTCAAAGCTGTCAGTAGAGAGTATCAAAGTAAAGCCGCGATAATCGCCTATGACAGCGGGTGCGTCGGAGGTTATCTTTTTACACCTTTCAAGAAGTGCATCCGCTACCGTTTTCCTTTCAAAATGCCCTAATCCGTCAATGGTCATAGTGTGTATGCCTTCCTCTTTCTTCGGATATTTTGCAACGGTTTCAATATCCTTTTCCATACCTTGTATCTGTTCGGTAAATTCGGCTATCTGTCGGGGATAGGTTTTTAACACTTTATCCTCCAAGTCGTATTTCTCGGACATAAAACTTGATTTGAGTAATTTCAGCTTCGACACTTCCACATCAAGCTCCATTTTCTCCTTGATATGCGGATTGCCTGTTGCAAGTGCTTTAATCTCCGCATACGACAACGCCGTTTCGTCTATATCGTCCGCGCTTCGGACGGGGGATTTACTCGTCATAATCTGCGATATGAATTTCTGCTTGTTCTCGACAAGCTGATAGCTGTAACTGTCAAAGGTGTCTTTCGTAACATAGCGATAGATATGTACCTTTTCATTGGTGTTGCATTGCCGTATAATACGACCTGCGCGCTGTTCAAGGTCAGAAGGACGCCACGGACAATCAAGGTCGTGCGACGCATACAAGCGCGTCTGAACATTTGTGCCTGCGCCCATTTTTGCCGTTGAGCCTAAGAGTATGCGTACCTCGCCGCTTCGTACCTTTGAAAACAATTCCTTTTTCTTAACATCGGTGTCAGCGTCGTGTATGACCGCTATATTGCTTTCAGGGACACCTTTAGCTATCAGCTTATTCCGTATATCGTCATAGACATTAAAAGTACCGTCCTTTTTCGGTGTGGAGTTATCGCAGAATACAAGCTGCGTACCTTTGAAATCGGATGTGTTGCGCCATATCTCAAACACCTTATCGGCACAGGTAGCAACCTTTGTACCCTCTGCGTCGGGGAATAACTCATTCATCAGTCTTTGGTCAAGCGCAAGTTTGCGACCGTCGTTAGTGATTTTGAGCATATTATCAACCTTCGGGTCAACCGCACCGCCGCGTATATGCTCGGCGCGTTCCGCAAGGCTCTCTACCATTTCACGCTGTATATCCGTAGGCTCTACGGCAATATTATGATACTCCGCTTCGGGTACGGGTAGGTTAAGCATATCTGCGGTCTGAATATCCGCGACCTCCTTAAACATATTCATAAGTTCGGGGATATTAAAGAATTTCGCAAAGCGCGTTTTTGTACGGTATCCGCTGCCTTCTGGAGCAAGCTCTATCGCTGTGACAGTTTCGCCGTATGTTGAAGCCCAAGCGTCAAAGTGAACGAGGTCAGCTTCTTCAAGCGTGTCATACTGTAAATACCTCTGCATTGTATAAAGCTCTACCATTGAGTTTGAAATCGGCGTACCCGTTGCAAATATGTTGCCCTTGCCGCCTGTGAGTTCGTCAAGGTATCGGCATTTCATAAACATATCGCTCGACTTCTGTGCTTCGGTCTGCGCTATGCCGCCGACATTATGCATTTTGGAATACAAAAACAGGTTTTTGTATCCTGTCCTTGCTGAGTGTTACCAATCCCCATACCGGAGGAACGAAAAATTTCAAAAGCATTACATGAGCCATGTGATAAATCAATCATACAAATCATAATTAGATCTCAAATCTGTATTTATATTGAAATTTGTATCAACACTTGAATCCCAGCCTATATGATAAACTCTAATTGAGACAGTGTCTCCCGAGAAATCCAAAGTATATTGTACATCCGTTGTGGCATCCGGATTATCCTGTTCTCCTCCCCTTGTACATGTTCCTGTTGCTATAGCAATGTGATCATCAACAAATGTCGCAGGTGAGGCGGTATAATATAAAGCTTGGCCTGGTTTCGGATGCTGATATTCAAAGGCAACAGTATTATCATCTATTGCATTGATATCAAGCTCATAGCCAAACCAGTATCTCGAATCATCAGGGATTGGCTTATAATATCTTCCAATGTAATTGTCAAAATTACCGGCGAATGAATTGTTATAAATATAGCCATTCTTTGCTATCTGAATTGTATTGTTTTCAAATCCGACATCGAACCCACCAACAACATCGGCAATATCTCTCAGCTTAAAATATGTACTTCCGTCAATATTGTAGCCCTGCATATTTACGCTATTACCGTTTAGCTGTATAAGAAACGGATTTTCTGTCGCAACATATTGTCCGGCAAATACACCGGCTGTCCCGAAAAGTATAGCTCCCGCAATAAAGCTTATAATGATATTTTTCTTCATAGTCTTTCTCCTCTCAAAAGTATATTTGTTATATTTTCCTTGTTCTTTTAATTGAAAAGCAGATAAACCTTGATAACAAGCATGAAAGTTGATATAATAGAAATGTATTATGGTGAGAAATTTGAAAGCGTAACAGATTTCATTGAGAAGTTAGAACAATACATTTACTATTACAACAACGAACGAATATCGCTTAAATTAAAAGGAATGAGTCCGGTGCAATACCGAACTCATTACCAATCAATCTAATATTAAATTTTGTCTAAACTTTGGGGTTCACTTCAAATGAAATGTCCTTTTAATATTAATATTTTTTTATTTCGCAATACACCCTTATCCAGCCGCGGTCAAGCTCTCTGCTTTTTTCGTCCTGCCAGATATAAACGCGACCATCCTCAGCCCTTACGCTGCCGTTGTGGATTTTGGCTGCGTCGGAGCTGTTTAAAATTACCGATTCGGTGTCAAACGGAATACAGTATGCCTTTTCACCGCTGCCATCCGCGTCAAGCGCGTAATCAAATGAGGTGGTGTTCGGATTTTTGTTGTCTATATACAGACCGTCGGGGTAGTAATAGTATTTGTCACCCTGGCGGATAATGGACGCGTCAAATTCCTTGCCGTCCTTTTCTGCTGCCGCCTCCGCGACAAAGTCTTTCCAATCCCATGCCGCAAGCTCGTACTTGCCGTTTATGCCCGCGTCAATTATGAGCGGCGGTATGTCATCCGCGCCTATGACGTTTATACGGAAGCCGGCATACACGCTGTTTTGCCATACGGAATTTGAGTTGGTTTTTATTATAAGGCTCGTTTCGCCCGGCTTTGTTATATCAAGCGGCTCGGAATATATCGAATAATCCTCACGCGCAAGCTCCGCGCGGTAGCCGCCGGAATATATTGCGGTTACGGTAAGATTAGACAAAACCGCGTCAAGATCGTTTCCGTAGTATATTGTCTTTTCGGGATCATTCGTATCAAGCGGCTCGTTTACGTAGTAGGTGTCGGGACCGCTTACCGTTATGCAGATTATATTGTCGCCTGTCATTCCCTGCTCTGCCACATCAAGGCTTACATTGGGGATTGAGGAAAGGTTAAGCTCGCCTATTGAAACGTCTTTGTGCTTTTTGCATATAAGCTGCAGCTTGTTGTCGGAAATGTGTATGTAGTAATCGGACGCTGGGTGCGCGTCACCGTCGATGGTTTTGTTGTTGGCGGCTTCAAGCAGCCTTTTGTAGTTGCCGTTTAAAATCATACTCTGCCAATAGCTGCCGCCGTTTTCCGCTTCGCGCTCTATTTCCTCTGTTATCGCGGTACGCAGACGGTACATATGCTTCATACAATCGTTTTTCTGACGGTTTTCCCCGCAAACAATAAGTGAGGGTACAATTATTATACCCGCTAAAACCAGAACGCCTGCTACTGCCGCAGCGTCTGCCGGTTTTATGTTACGGAAAAATGCGCGCATTTTTTGTGCGGCTTTTTTTATTTTATTTTCTTTTGCAGACTTATTCAAAAAGCCTCACCTCTCATACGTTTATTTGCTCCAGTTATCCTGACTTTGCATCTGCGTTTGAATTTCCTGCATAAGCGCGTCCTCCTCGCCCTCCTCCACACGGCAAATAATTTTACTCTGCGTGGTGAACAGGACACGGACATAAAATTTATCCTCAACCTTGTCATATATACGGCCGCTGCTCATCGTGCCGCCGGCTGTATTATGGGTGCTGTTCGCGAGAAAGCCGACAACGCCGATTATAGGCAGGCGCGCTACAACCGCTTCGGAGTCGAATTTATTTGACGGGTCCTTTTGACAGATTATTACGTTGCCTATGGAAAAAGGTTTTTTGCCGTAATAATGAGCGAAGCCCGTTATTGTTACATACATTTCCCCCATTGATGCCACCCCCAAGATATTTTCTTTTGTATATTAAGATTATATCATTTTATGCTGTTTTTGTCTATATGTTTTTCCTCAATATAACAGTGGTAAAATATCCATAACCGCCCTCATCAGTCAGACGGCTGATTTTTTGCGTTTCCATACCGATGTCCGAGCAGACAACAGCGTTATTTTCAAGATTGCGCGGCTTTAAAAGCGCACTTAGCTCCTTTATTTTACCGCCGGCTTTCATTATAACAAGCGTATCAAAATCATCAAGATATTCTTCAATTTTTTCCATATTTGCCGCGGGTAATATTATGATTGTTTCATCGCCCTCGGCAAGAGATATATCCGCAGCGTTTGCCGCCGCGACAAAGGATGGTACGGCGGAAATTGTTTCAACATCAAAACCCTCTTGCCGCACAATTTTTCCTATATATGAGGCGGTGGAGTACACCGAAACATCACCGAGCGTTATCAAAGCGGCGGTTTTGTTTTTATCTAATGCGGAAATTATTTTTTCCGCCGCAACTGTGTGTGCCTTTTTTAGCTTTTCACTGTCGCGCGTCATAGGGAATTCCAATTCCGTTATTTTTTCCGGAGAAATTTTTACCGCCTTTTTTATTATTTCAAGCGCGGTGGATTTTTCACCGGATTTTTTCACCGGCACAAAAACTATATCTGCTTTTTCTATCGCATTTATCGCGCCGAGCGTTATACAATCCCTGCTCCCCGCTCCGACACCTATCAAATAAAGCATTATTCCTTACCTCGCTTCAAAATTCCCTCGCCGTTCCAAATCGGTATAAAGCTCTCGCTCACGGTGCCGCCCTCCTGCACGAATGCGTTTGTGACGCCTAAATCCGCGGCATAGTCAACGACCTCGTCATATTCCGCCGAAGTGAGCGGACGGTTTATTTCGGGATAATTTTCCGTTGCGGCTGTCGGTGTAAACTGGTTCATTATGCTCATATAAATATCGTCGCCGTATTTATCGTATAGGTATTTGATGACAGCCTTTGAGTTGTCGGCGTGATTTGGCAGTACAAGGTGGCGCACAATAACGCCGCGCTTCATTATGCCGTTTTCGTCAAACGTGCAGCGGTTCATCATCTGCTTTACCATTTCATCAACAGCCGCCCTCGCCGCCGCCGGATAATCGGGCGCGTTTGAATATTTTGCGGCAAGCGCGCTGTCCATATATTTAAAATCGGGTAAATACACATCAACATAGCCGTCAAGTTTTTTTATCGTGTCTGCGTTTTCGTATCCGCCGCAGTTGTAGACAATCGGAATGTTTAAAAATCCGCGCGTAAAGTCGAGCGCTTCTATGATGTGCTTCAAAAAATGGGTGGGCGTCACAAGATTTATGTTATGCGCGCCCTTTTCCTGCAGCTCTAAAAAAATTTCACCGAGCCGTTTTGCGCTGATTTCATATCCTGCATTTCCAAGCGCGATTTCTCTGTTCTGGCAATAAACGCACCTGAGCGAACAGCCCGTAAAAAATACTGTACCGCTGCCGTTTGTGCCGGATATACACGGCTCCTCCCACTTGTGCAGGTACGCCTTTGCGCCGCGCAAAATATCGCTTTCACCGCAATAGCCTCGTTTTTCCGCGCGGTTCACGCCGCATTTTCTGGGGCAGAGCGTGCAGCTTTCATAATAGTTCAGCATAATTCTACCTTGTAATTCTCAGTGCCTCGGCCTTGCCGTATTTGCGGAAGGTGGTTTTACCGTCCTGTGTTATCGTTTCCCAGCCCTGGGAGGTTGTCTTTGCATTGCCCTCAACGGTCGCTGTCATCATACCGCCGGCCTTAAAGCCGATTGTCGCGGATTGTCCGTAGCGGTGGATATTTGCAGGCAGGTTTACCGAGGTTATTTTTATATTATTATCGTCAATATTCTTTGAAACGCGCGCGGTACGGTTTAAGGAAACGTAAAGACAATTATCTCTTACGCTCGTAACGTCCGCATCTGTTTTGTAATCCTCCGCGCTTATATTGTTGTCAAAAATCACCTTGACGCCGACGCTGTTCTGATAATTCTTGTCATAAAGCGGCTGCTTGTTATCGCGCGGTCTTGCGGTAATGAAAATCGTGTTGTCCTTTCTGCCCGCCTTAACGCGCGTGTTTAAAGCCGCGGCGGACATTTTCGCAAGCTCGTCCTCACCGGCGAAGGTGTAGCCGTAGGTCACGGCCGCCTTGTCGGCGCGCTTGACCTTTTCCTCCGCGTCAACAGTTAAATCTGTTCTGAAAATAAGCGGCGTTTCATACTTTGCGGAAACGTAGGTATACGCGCCGCTGCCGTCCGGCGTGTTGGACGGGGGCAGCATAAGCATACCGTTTTTAAGATAAAACGGTGTTAAAAGCGAATACTCCGCGCCGCTGCCGGCATTTGCGCCGCTGCCGGGAAAACGCGCGCCGCTGTTATACAAAATATTCGCGTCATACTCGGCGGTAAACGTTCCGTCATAGCCTGAAACATTGTCAAAATGCGTATCGTAGCCGACACCGCTCACCGTGCCGCCGTGCTGGGACGCTCCTTGCGGAAACTCCTGCTCGTACGCGTCAAAGGCGTTTTTGT
>JAFQYK010000033.1 GCA_017406485.1 Clostridia bacterium | reverse complement strand
GGCGGCAAGGACGCACTTATAGTATATGATGACCTGTCAAAGCACGCAGTCGCATACCGTGCGCTGTCGCTGCTGCTCCGCCGCGCACCGGGACGTGAAGCGTACCCCGGTGATGTATTCTACCTTCACTCGCGCCTTTTGGAGCGCGCCGCGCGTCTTTCGGACGATTTGGGCGGCGGCTCGCTGACAGCCCTTCCGCTTATCGAAACGCAGGCAGGCGACGTATCGGCGTACATTCCGACAAACGTAATATCCATAACCGACGGACAGATATTTCTTGAAACGGAGCTGTTCCACGCGGGCGTTATGCCGGCGGTAAACCCCGGTATAAGCGTGTCGCGTGTCGGCGGTAACGCGCAGATAAAGGCGATGAAAAAGGTCGCCGGTTCACTCAAGCTGTCATACTCGCAGTACCGTGAGCTGCAGTCATTCGCACAGTTCGGCTCTGACCTTGACGCGGACACGAAACGCCATCTTGCCAAGGGTGAGAGAATTGTGGAGGTTCTAAAGCAGGACAGAAACAGCCCCATACGCGTATCGCTGCAGGTGGCGATAATTTACGCCGTTGTAAACGATATGTTAGAGGATGTTCCTGTTAACAAGGTAAAGGAATTTGAAAAATATCTGTTTGAATATATAGATACAAAGGCGCACGAAATAATAGACGAAATTGAAACGACAGGCGATATGTCAAAGGAAACTGAGAAAAAGCTGCGCGCTGTAATTAAAGAATGTGCGGTAAAATTCAAGGAGTAAAACAATGTCTGCAACCTCAATGAAGCAAATAAAAAACAGAATAAAGAGCATACAGGGCACCAGACAGATTACAAACGCAATGCAGCTTGTCGCCGCGTCACGTATGAAGAAAATGACAAAGCGCATAGAAGCCGCAAAGCCATACTTCACGCTTCTAAGAGATACGCTTGACGAGATATGCCGAGATAACCGCGAATTCACCTCGCCGTATCTGCGTGAAAAAGAGGGCAGGGCGTGTCATATAGTAATAGCCGGTGACCGCGGACTTGCCGGAGGGTATAACCACAATCTGTTTAAATCTCTTTCGCTTAATAAAGACGATTTGATTGTTCCCATAGGCAAAAAGGCTGCGGAGCATTTGTCATCATATGAGCAGTATGAAACAGGCATTGAAAAGGCGGCTGACGCGGAATTTGATGACTGTAAAAAGCTCGGC
Source organism: Clostridia bacterium (assembly GCA_017406485.1). GTDB lineage: Bacteria > Bacillota > Clostridia > UBA1381 > UBA1381 > Hominilimicola. The sequence continues at coordinate 3,256 of JAFQYK010000033.1, read as the reverse complement.
AAGGCTCTGACGGAAGATTTTTTAAAGGGAAAATTCACCACCCTTTATATATCCTACACGTCCTTTAAAAATATGCTCACACAAGAGCCGGTCACGCTGAAGCTGCTGCCGCTTTGGCGCGGCGAGAAAAAGCACGACCCAAAGAAAGGCCTTACAATATATGAGCCAAGCAGCGAGGGCGCGTTTGAACGCATAGTACCGTACTACATTTCGGGAATGATATTCGGCGCGGTGACAGAGTCTGTAACAAGCGAAACAGCCGCGCGGCGTACAGCAATGGAGGCGGCAACCGACAACGCCGACACAATGCTCGACCGCTTGAAGCTCGAATACAACCGCGCCCGTCAGGCGGCGGTAACGCAGGAGCTTACGGAAATAGTAGCCGGCGCGGAAAATATATAATGAGAGGTAATGGAAAATGAATATCGGTAAAATAACGCAGATAATCGGTCCTGTCATAGATGTGCGGTTTGAAGAAAAGCACCTGCCGGAGCTTCTTAACGCGATAGAGATAAAGAACGGCGACCAAAAAATTGTCGCTGAGGTATTGCAGCATATAGGTGACGGTGTTGTGAGATGTATCGCGATGAACTCCACAGACGGACTTGTGCGCGGTATGGAGGCAAGCGACACAGGAGCCGGTATAACAGTTCCGGTGGGTGAGAAAACGCTCGGTAGAATATTTAACGTTTTGGGTGATACGGTTGACAATCTCCCCGCACCCGAAACAGAGGAAAAATGGTGCATACACCGAGAAGCGCCGGCATATGAGGAGCAGAACCCGACCGAGGAAATTTTTGAAACGGGCATAAAGGTCGTTGATCTGATCGCACCTTATTCAAAGGGCGGAAAGATTGGTCTTTTCGGCGGCGCGGGCGTTGGTAAAACGGTTCTTATTATGGAGCTTATCAACAACATCGCAAAGGAACACGGCGGTATAAGCGTATTCGCCGGCGTCGGCGAGAGAACGCGCGAGGGAAACGATTTATATAACGAAATGAAGGAGTCGGGCGTAATAGAAAAGACCGCGCTTGTGTACGGTCAGATGAACGAACCGCCCGGTGCGAGAATGAGAGTTGCCCTGACGGGTCTTACAATGTCGGAATATTTCCGCGACAAGGAACACCGTGATGTGCTATTGTTTATTGACAACATCTTCCGCTTCACCCAGGCCGGCTCGGAGGTGAGCGCGCTTATAGGCCGCATACCCTCCGCCGTTGGCTATCAGCCGACGCTTGGCACGGAAATGGGCGCATTGCAGGAGAGAATAACGTCAACAAAGAACGGCTCAATCACTTCAATTCAGGCGGTTTACGTACCGGCTGACGACCTCACAGACCCTGCGCCTGCGACAACGTTCGCGCACCTTGACGCGACAACGGTACTGTCGCGCCAGATTGCATCGCTTGGCATATACCCTGCGGTCGATCCCTTAGAATCAACGTCAAGAATTTTAACTCCCGAAATAGTGGGCGAGGAGCATTACAATACCGCGCGTGACGTACAGCGGATTTTGCAGCGTTACGCGGAGCTTCAGGATATAATCGCGATAATGGGTATGGACGAGCTTGCGGACGAGGATAAGCTGCTTGTGGCGCGCGCGAGAAGAATACAGAAATACCTTTCACAGCCGTTCTCCGTAGCCGAGCAGTTTACGGGTATGCAGGGAAAATACGTGCCGGTAAAGGAAACAATTCGTGGCTTCAGGGCAATAATAGACGGCGAATGTGACGATATACCCGAATCTGCGTTCCTGTTCACGGGAACGATTGACGAGGTACGCGCAAAGGCAAAAGAGCTTGAAAGGGCGGAGGAGGAATAATGGCAGAGTTTAGTCTGAAAATCGTAACGCCCGAAGGAACAGCGTATGACGGAAACGCGGAAAAGGTAATTGTCCGCGCCGTTATGGGTGACGTGTGTATTTTAAGCGGCCACGCCGATTATGTTTCGCCTATTGAAAAGGGCAGAGTCAAAATAACCTCCGGCAAAACGGAAAAAGCAGCAATGTGCGAGGGCGGCTTTATAAGCGTAAAAAAAGGCGCGGTAAAAATCGCGCCGGAAAAATTTGAGTGGAACGAGGGAGCGTAAGCTCCCTTTTTACGTAAAATCGCGCCTGTACTGCGTGGGCTTAACGCCGGTGTGCTTCTTGAAATGCGAGATAAAATTACTCGTATCCATAAAACCGCATATTTCAGCGATTTCCGAAACACTCTTGCTTGTAGTACGCAGGAGTGTTTTTGATTTGTTTATGCGGTAGTTCGTGAGATAGCTGTAAGGTGTAACGCCCATTACGCGGCGGAAACGGCGGATAAAGTGGTATTTTGAAACGTGAATACACTCTATCATATCTTCAACGGTAATCGGATTAAAATAGTTTCTCTCAATAAATTTAACCACAGTCTGCACATCCTCCGCGCTGCCGCGGTTTATACTTGCGTTGTCGCCCTCCAGCGCACCGAGACACACAGCGTTAAAAACCGAGTGCATATGTGAAGAGAGGTGCAGATAGCTTTCAATATCATTCTGCCGAGCCTCGTTTATAATACCGTTTATAAGCTCCTCAAAATCGGGCGCGTTCACCATATCGGCCGCGCACACCGTACCTAAGGGATACGCGATTTCAAGCATTGCCTGAGCCGCACTGCCGCCGAAGTGTATCCAAAGAAATTCCCATCTGTCCGTAACGCTTTTGTATTCGTGCGGCGAGTGACAGTCGATAATAACGGCATAACCGTGCGGCAGATTAAAACCGGCTTCATCCGTCAGAACCGCGCCCTCGCCCTTTAGGGTGTAGAGCAAAAGAAAGCTGTCGTGCGTTTCGCGCTTTGTGATATAATCGCTGTCGGCAATAAAATGTCCGGCCTCGGATACAAATAAGGGCAGCGTTCTTGCAACAGCCGTAGGTGTGGCGGATACCCATATGGAGCTGTCTGATATTTTTTCTTCATACTTTCTCATAAAATTCAGCCATCCTTTCGTATTGCCGGAGAATAAAAAGCGCAGTGCTGTTTGCGTTAATCGCCCGCGCTTCATTTTATCATATCTCAATACAAAAAGCAACAAATTCATATTTTGCGATAACAATAAGTATTGCTTTCTTGCAAAAATAATAGTATAATTTTTATTAAAGGAACAGAGATAATTCCTGTTGCAGCGTAGGAATTCCAAAATGAATCATATAAAAAAGGAGCGTGTGTTATGAAGAGACTTATTATTTCCGCCGTATGCGCCGCTGCACTGGCGGCGACGTTTACAG
>JAFQYK010000290.1 GCA_017406485.1 Clostridia bacterium | reverse complement strand
GGTTTAATCAAAAGATTTTTTATTCTGTTATGTACACTCTTGTTCTGAACGGAACAGTTCGCGCAATCCAGTTTATATCGCCGGGATGAAGTCTTACGCAGCCGTGGGAGATATTTACGCCTACGCGTCCGTCATACTCGCCGCCGCCGTAGTTAAGAAGTGTGGAGTGCAGCGCGTAGCCGTTATAGAAGCGCAGTACAGGGCCTACATAGTAGCCGGGATAATCCCACTGTGTACGCTCAAGGATTTCAAACTGACCTGTAATTGTCGGCGTATCCCACGCGCCGAGAGCGCAGGGGAAGGTTTTCATCAGGGACCAGTGATACTGCTGACCCTCGTAAACACGCACCTTGTATTCGTGCTTAGACACCCATATAAGGTAATTCGTCTTACTTCCTATACCGTCGCGGTTTACGGGTATTCTGTTTCGTATAGTCTGATGATACGGAGCCTCGCCTATAAGAATATCAATGAACTCGCCGTAATCCGTAACCTCTAAGGAGCATCCGAACGCGTCCGCGAGGTCGCGGAGCGGAACAAACAGCGAACCCTCTATATACACGGGAACGTGTGAAGCGTTTTTGTCACCGCCCGGGTAGGTCATATATTCATTGTTTGCCCAGAATACTGCCTTTTGATCCTCAAGTGAAAGCGTAACGCTGTCCCATTCGGGGTTGTATGTAACGTCAAGTCCCATAGCGTTTCCTACAGCCCGGACCGGCATCATTGCAACGTCGTCGACAAGTCTTGCGCGTGGGTTCAGGTCATTGTACCACTGATTTGTAATATAGACGTGCATTTCCTTTTCAAAATCAGGATTGCCCGTCATTGACGCACCGTTGCACTGCTCATAATTGCCGTCCGCATTTATAAAACCAAAGGTTGTAACCTCAATCGTTTCGCCGACTGCGGCGCCCTGGTCGTAATAGTAGAGCGAACGCAGACCACTGGCCAGCTTGACCTTAAAGCGTGTGCCCATCCTGTACTCAGGCACATCGAACGTAAACGTCACCTGCGGAGTATCCCATCCGACATACATAAGCTCGTTGCCTAAGAGATTATCGTTCATATCGTAAAGCTCAATAATTGCATTTCTTGAAATTATGTACTTTCTCGGAGCGATGTCGAGTGTAAGAATGAATTGTTTTGATAATTCCTTCTCCGGTACCGCAGCCTGTGCAGCAGCCTCATCGGTTGTTGCCGCTTCCTCCGGTGTCGGGACCGGTTCGGGCGTCTGCTTGTCCCCGGCAGGCGCTTCGGCCGGCTCGGTTAACTGCTCTGCCTGAGGCGATGGAGAAACTGTTTCCGTTGCTGTTGTATTCGTGTTTGTATCTGTAACATCTGCCGGTGCCGCGAGTGCCGCGCCTCCGGATATAACGCTTAATGCAATTAGAATTGCAATAATTTTTTTCATTCCACATCGTCCTTTCATATCCGTCAATTCCAATATAATTATATCTTACCACATTATTTTGATGTTTTCAAGGCACAAGTTAAGATTGACTATAATATTTTTTTGCGGTATAATCTATTCAGTCAAAGGGGGAGTGATGATGAAAAGAGGAATAAAGACATATCTTACGCTTTTTTTGTCAACCCTGCAAATCAGCGCGTTCACTTTTGGCGGCGGATTTGTGATAATACCGATGCTGAAACGCAAATTCGTGGATAAGCTCGGGCTTATAGATGATGATGAAATGCTTGACCTTGTCGCGATAGCGCAGTCAACACCCGGCGCGATTGCCGTAAATGCGTCTGTGCTTATAGGCTACCGCGTAGCCGGAATTTTGGGCGCGGTAATTACAGCGCTTGGGGCAGTGACACCGCCGCTTGTGATACTTGCTGTTATTTCTGTGTTCTACACGGCTTTCCGTGATAATAAGGTAGTCGGCTACGTTTTGAAGGGTATGCAGGCAGGTGTGTGCGCGGTCATAATTGATGTGGTTATTACTATGGCGCAGAATATTATAAAGGACAGACGTGTTTTGCCTGTCTGTATTATGATAGCCTCGTTTATCGCGGCGTTTGTGTTTAATGTGAACGTCATATACATAATTATAGTCTGCGCGGTTATAGGCATATTGTTTATGCGTCCCGAAAGGGGGAAGGACAAGTGATTTATATTGACCTTTTCTGGGCGTTCTTTCAGATTGGACTATTCAGCTTCGGCGGCGGCTATGCGGCAATGCCGCTTATACAAAACCAGCTTGTAAATGTTCATCACTGGCTTGATATGAACGCCTTTTCCGATATAATAACAATTTCTCAAATGACCCCCGGTCCTATCGCCGTAAACGGCGCGACCTTTGCAGGCATACAGCTTGCCGGAATAGGCGGCGCGGTTGTTGCGACGATAGGCTGTATTTTGCCGTCAACGATAATAGCGATAGTTCTTGCAAAGCTGTATTACAAGTACCGCGAGCTTTCGTATATGAAAGGCATAATGAACGGTCTGCGCGGCGCGGTAGTGGCAATGATTGCGTCAGCCGGTCTTTCAATACTTGTACTTGCGCTGTGGAATGGAAACTTTGATATAAAAAGCACCGATTTAATAGCGGCAGGGATTTTTGTGGTTGCTCTTGCGGTTCTGAGGATATTCAAGCCTAATCAAATATGGGTTATGATAGGCGCCGGTATTATCGGCGCGGCGGCATACGCGCTGATATGAAAAAAACGCACCCTTGCGGGTGCGTTTTGAGTTACGGTTCTCTTATAAAAATTCTTTCAACGTCCGTACATTTTCCTGTTTGCTCGTCTATATCGAAGATACATCCGCACATTTGCCCCTTACCGCTTGCAAGCTCAAACTTCTGCGGCATACCGGTGCGAAAGCGCTCAACTATTGGTACAACGCTTCTTCCGAGAATGGATAACCCTACGCCGGTCATACCGAGGTCGGTGATGTAGCCGGTGCCGTTCGGGAGTATCATCTCGTCGGCGGTCTGTACGTGCGTGTGGGTGCCGAATACCGCGCTGACCTTTCCGTCAAGGTAAAAGCCCATTGCCAGCTTTTCGCTTGTGGCTTCCGCGTGGAAATCTACGATTATAATATTCGTCTTTTCTTTAAGTTTCTCTATTTCCCTGTCCGCGCTGTCAAAAGGGGAGTCCTGCGCATATTCGAGATATGTTTTGCCAATGAGGTTTATAACGCCGACCTTTACGCCGTTTTTTGCGGTGTATATAAGGCTTCCCTTTCCGGGGCAGGCGCTGTTGTAGTTTGCGGGGCGGATAACATTGTCCTCCTTGCGCATTATGTCCGCTGCTTCCTTGCAGTCCCAGGTGTGGTTTCCCATTGTCACAATATCAACGCCTGCGCGCATAAGCTCGTTATACGCCGCGCGCGCCATACCTCTGCCGTGAGTGGCATTTTCGCCGTTCACGATGCACAAATCAATGCCCTTTTGGTACTTCATCTCATCAACATACCTAAACAGCATCTCGCGCCCCACCGCGCTCACAACATCACCGACACATAATATTTTCATAATTAACAGCCTTTCTACCCTAAACGGGAGCGCCGGAGCGTTGCTTGCAATCGCGTGGCGCAATATTCGTCGTGACGACAAGTGCGTCGCGACGTTCAAGACAAAAAAAGTTTTGTTAAGGAACTTTTTTGCTTCTCTGTTCTGTACTTGCCGAAAACCTGTTTTCGGCGCGTGCGGACACGCACGCGTAAAAAAAGGAGCATTACAGAACGGGTAGAAGCTAAGCCGGATTTGCGGATATGAGCCTTTATCGCTTCATATCGGCTAAGGCGGCTTACGCTCTGTAATGACCCCCAATTTTCATTTGATTACTTTGCGTAATCCACAGCTCTTGTTTCCCTGATAAGGCTTACCTTAATCTGACCGGGATATTCAAGCTCTGCTTCGATGCGCTTAACGATGTCCTTTGCGACAAGTATCATACCGTCGTCCTTGATGACCTCCGGCTTAATCATAATACGTATCTCACGTCCTGCCTGTATAGCGTAGGACTTTTCAACACCCTGGAAGCTGTCGGCAATTTCCTCAAGCTTCTGCAAGCGCTTGATGTAGGTTTCAAGATTTTCGCGTCTGGCTCCCGGACGCGCCGCGGATATTGCATCGGCTGCCTGTACAAGTGACGCGACAATCGTCTGCGCCTCAACGTCGCCGTGGTGCGCCATAATGGCGTGTACAACATCCTTGTTTTCACGGTACTTCTTTGCGATGTCCGCGCCGATAGTAACGTGTGAGCCTTCGACTTCGTGGTCAACTGCCTTGCCGATGTCGTGAAGTAAACCGGCTCTCTTTGCGAGAGTAACATCGACGCCCAGCTCACCGGCCATAACGCCTGCAAGGTGTGAAACCTCAACACTGTGCTTTAAAACGTTCTGACCATAACTTGTTCTGAATTTCAGCTTACCAAGCAGTTTGATAAGCTCCGGATGGAGACCGTGTACGCCTGTTTCGAATGTGGCGCCCTCGCCCTCCTGCTTGATAACCGCTTCAACCTCTTTGCGAGATTTTTCAACCGTTTCCTCAATGCGCGCCGGATGAATACGTCCGTCAACAATGAGCTTTTCGAGTGCAAGACGCGCAACCTCGCGTCTTATCGGGTCGAAGCTCGATACGATAACCGCCTCCGGCGTATCGTCTATGATGAGATCGACACCCGTGAGCTGTTCGAGAGTTCTGATGTTTCGTCCTTCTCGTCCTATAATTCGTCCCTTCATCTCGTCGCTCGGAAGATTTACGACTGATACGGTTGTTTCGGCAACGTGATCCGCGGCTACCTTCTGAATGGATAACGCAACGATATTCTTTGCGTTTCTTTCCGCGTTTTCCTTTGCCTCCTGCTCAATTTCTTTAACCATAATGGCCGCCTCGTGCTTGGTTTGTTCCTCGATGTCTTTAAGCAGAAGCGCTTTTGCTTCCTCTGCTGTAAGACCCGAAATTTTCTCGACGAGCGCCATCTGTTGTGCCTTAATTTCTGTGATTTCTGCCTCCTTGGCCTCAAGGTTCCTAAGCTTCTGGTTATAAGACTGTTCCTTTCGCTCCAAGTTGTCTGTCTTTTTGTCTAAATTCTCTTCCTTCTGAGTAATTCTGCGTTCCTGCCTTGAGAGCTCGCTTCTGCGTTCTTTGATCTCCGCTTCAAGCTGCGCGCGAAGTTTCTGGTTTTCTTCTTTAGCTTCGAGCATCATCTCACGTTTTTTGGCCGCCGCGTTTTTCTCAGCGTCGGAAACTATAGACTTTGCCTTTTCCTCTGCGCTGCCAAACTCTGCCTCTGCAATCTTCTTTCTGTGGGCAATGCCCATACGAAAGCCGATTATGGCAGCAGCAGCACACAATACGACCGCGGCGATTATAACCGCAATCAATACTATTGAACTAATAATCGTTAACACCCCCATGTTTTTTCTCCAGTACCTGCAACGGGGGCTTTCTTAAAATGACTGCTGCCTATGAAATACCGCCGGCGGCAAGCAGCAGGTAAGCGCCGCGGCGTCGTGTAATCATACGGAGCAGACCTTTTAAGACGCTCCATTTTAAGTATTGGGATTACATATCAAATTTCATATTTGTACAGAAAACTTATTTTTAAAGAATATTAAGCAACATATATTGTATACTATTTTCGTAAAAATGTCAAGGCGTTAAGAATTTTGTAATATTTATGTAATTACCCGAATTATGTATAAAAAGAGCGGATTTTGAAAGACTAATAATAATTATGTAAAAATGCACAAAAAAATAAAATATTTTTATTTATATATAGTCTTTACTGACCAAAATATTTATGGTACAATATAACCATAATAGTATGCCTACGCATACTGCGTAAAACACAAAAAAGGAGGGAGATATATGGCAGAAGAAACGACTTGGGCAGGCATAAGCCGCTTTCAGGTTTATCTTTTTAATTCGGGAGAAAATTTCCAGTCGTACAAAATGCTTGGTTCGCATAAAATAAAACTTGACGGAAAAACCGGATGGAGATTTGCCGTATGGGCGCCGCACGCTAAAAGCGTACGCGTCGTAGGTGAATTCAACGGCTGGAACGGCTGGGATAAAATGCTTTCGCCGATTGAATCGAGCGGTATCTGGTACGGATTTTTCACCGATATAGAAGAAAATATGCTCTATAAGTATGCCATAGAAGCGCAGAACGGGGAGATAGTTTACAAGACTGACCCGTTTGCGGTAAAGTGTGAGCTTCGCCCCGGAACAGCCTCGCTCACAAAGGTTTTGGACGGTTATAAGTGGGGAGATAAAAAGTGGATGGACGCCAGAGGTGATGATTCCACACTTTTAAAGCCGGTTAATATCTACGAAATGCACGTCGGCTCGTGGAAAATGCACGAGGACGGCAGCTATTATACTTATAAGGAGCTTGCTGACGAGCTTGTACCCTATATAAAGGATATGGGTTACACACATATTGAAATGATGCCTGTTACAGAGTATCCGTTTGACGGCTCGTGGGGTTATCAGGTTACCGGCTACTTCTCGGCAACCACGCGCTACGGTGATTGCCACGAACTTCAGTATTTTATTGATAAGTGCCACAAAAACGGTATAGGCGTTATTATGGACTGGGTACCGGCGCACTTCCCGCGCGACGCCCACGGCCTTAGAATGTTTGACGGCACACCGACCTATGAATATGCAGACCCGCGTCTGGGCGAGCATAAGGACTGGGGCACGATGGTGTTTGATTATGAGAAGAGCGAGGTTATCTCATTCCTCATATCCTCGGCGTACTTCTGGGCGAAGGAGTATCATATGGACGGTATCCGCGTTGATGCGGTTTCGTCAATGCTCTACCGCGACTATTCGCGTAACGACGGCGAGTGGATTCCTAATAAGTACGGCGGAAACGGCAACCTTGAAGCGGTGGACTTTTTAAGAAAGCTGAACCGCACAATGGGTACGGAGTTCCCGAACTTTATGATGATTGCCGAGGAGTCAACGGCTTGGCCGATGGTAACGGCTCCGCCCGACAATGACGGCTTGGGCTTTAACTACAAATGGAATATGGGCTGGATGAACGACACGCTGCGTTATATGTCGATGGATCCGTATTTCAGAAAGGACAACCACGGACTTCTGACGTTCGTTATGATGTACGCGTACAGCGAGAACTTTATTCTGCCGCTTTCGCACGACGAGGTTGTGCACGGCAAGCACTCTCTTATCGACAAGATGTTCGGCAGCTACGAGGATAAATTCCACGCTTACCGCACGCTTTTGGGCTATTATATGACAATGCCCGGCAAGAAGCTTCTCTTTATGGGCGGCGAGTTCGGTCAGTTCCTTGAGTGGCGCTATGACGATCAGCTTGAATGGAATTTGTTGGATATGGAGAACCATAAAAAGCTCCACGCGTTCGTAAAGGATTTGAACCATTTCTATCTGGACAACAAAGCGCTGTGGGAAAATGAAACAAGCTGGGACGGCTTCAGATGGGTAAATGAAGCGGATAATGAAAATTCCGTACTTTCATATATAAGACGCGGTAAAAATGTAAATGATAATGTTGTTGTTGTTGCAAACTTTACGCCGGTGTCAAGGCCGATTTACAAGATAGGCGTTCCCGTTGCGGGAAGCTATGAGGTTGTCTTACATTCTAACGCTTCAAAGTACGGCGGCACAAGACGAGTGGCCAAAAAGACGTACAAGGCAGTGGCGCAGCCGTACAGCGATATGGCGTACACAATCGAGGTTGAGGCCGATGGTAACTCGATTATGATGCTTAAGAAAAAGCCTGAAGCGGCAAAGAAGAAAGCAAGTACGAAGAAAACAGCGGCAAAGCCTGCTGCTAAAAAGACTACAGCTAAGAAAACAACAAAATAGTACAAAAAGAAATTTATATATAGGAGATGATTTACTATGGTATCAAAAGATTGCGTTGCAATGATACTTGCAGGCGGTCAGGGATCAAGACTTGGCGCACTTACCAAGAATGTCGCTAAGCCCGCTGTTCCGTTCGGCGGAAAGTACAGAATTATCGACTTCCCGCTTTCAAACTGTGTTCATTCCGGTATTGATACTGTCGGCGTTTTAACGCAGTATCAGCCGCTCGAACTCAACCGTTACATCGGAAACGGTAACCCGTGGGATCTTGACAGAAATCACGGCGGCGTATACGTTCTTCCCCCGTACCAGAGCGCTCAGACAGAGGAATGGTACAAGGGTACCGCGAATGCTATTTATCAGAATATCAGCTTTCTTGAAAGCTTCAAGCCGGAGCACGTTTTAATTCTTTCCGGCGACCATATCTATAAGATGCACTACGGTGAAATGCTCAAGGCTCACAAGGAGTCGGGCGCGGCAGCGACAATTGCGGTTATGCCCGTGCCTTGGGAGGAGGCAAGCAGATTTGGTATAATGAACGTTGACGACAGCGGAACTATTACCGAATTTGAGGAAAAGCCGGCTAACCCCAAGAGCAACCTTGCTTCAATGGGTATCTATATCTTCCGTTATGATATGCTCAAGAAGTACCTTGAGGACGATGAGAGAAACCCTGAGTCGGCAAATGACTTCGGTAAGAATATTATCCCGACAATGCTCGCAGACGGCGAGAAGATGGTAACGTACCGTTTTGAGGGCTACTGGAAGGACGTTGGTACAATCGCCAGCCTTTGGGAGGCAAATATGGATCTTATTGACGATCCCCCGAAATTTGATTTGGGTGACAGACGCTGGAGCATTTATTCAAGAAATATGGCTCTTGCGCCGCACTACGTAGGCGAGCACGCGAAGATTGTACGCTCAACCGTAACCGAGGGCTGCTACATTGACGGTGAAATTGACCACAGCGTTATTTTCGGCGGCGTAGAATTGGGCGAGGGCAGCGTTATAAAGGACAGCGTTGTTATGCCGGGAGCTAAGATAGGTAAGAATGTTGTTATCGAGAGAACGGTTATCGGCTCTGAGGCGGTAATCGGTGACGGCGCGAAAATCGGCGTTGACGCTTCGGACGATAACAAGTATGCAAATAAATTGTGCACCAACGACCTTTGTTTGATTGAGGGCGGCGCAAACGTTGCCGCTATGGAAAACATCTACAAGGGCAGTATGGTAGAAGCCTAATAGAAAGGGGATATAGCCAATGAGACGAGATACTATGGGTATTATTCTGACGAATAACGACAGAATTCCTCCTATAACCGATATAAGAGCAAACAGCGCGCTCCCGATTGCGGGACGTTACAGAATTATTGACTTCGTTTTATCAAATATGGCAAATGCCGGTATTACCAATATCGGCGTTGCCACCGAGTCAAACTATTCATCACTTATGGATCACATCAGAAGCGGCAGCCCGTGGGATTTGGACAGAAAGAACTGGGGACTTAATATTCTCCCCCCGAACCTTGAAAAGATGACCTACGGCGCTATTAAGGGCAACATTGATATGCTTGCGGGTATTCAGGACTTCATCCAGAGAAGCCCGCAGACATACGTTATCCTTTCGCTCGGCAACAATATCTATAACATTGACTTTGCCGATGTTATTGAAAAGCACATTGAGTCGCAGGCTGACGTAACGGTGCTTTACAAGGATATGAAGGGCGTGGAGGAAAGAGAGCTTTCACGTTATACAATGCTGGAGCTTAACGATGAGAAGAGAGTTGTTGACATCGAGGTTCAGCCGTATTATCCCAAGACCGCTACGGCAGGTATGGATGTGTACGTTATGGAAAAGGCGCTTTTGGAGAGCATTGTTGACGAGTGCAGCGCGCGCGGCGACAGCGACTTTGTAAAGGACGCGCTTTCAAAGAAGATTGACGGCTTACATATCTACGGCTACGAGTTCACAGGCTACACCGATAAGCTCGATTCCTTAAAGTCATACTATAAGACAAATATGGACTTCTTAAAGAAGGACGTTCGTGACGAGCTGTTTAACACAGAGCGCCCCGTCTACACAAAGACAAAGGATCAGTCCCCGACAAAATACGGTGACGAGGCGCAGGTAAAGAACAGCTTTATCTCAGACGGTTGTACAATTGAGGGTACTGTTGAAAATTGTATTCTTTCCCGCGGCGTTAAGGTTAAGAAGGGCGCGGTTATCAGGAACTCTATCATTATGCAGGACAGCGTAATCGAGGAGGATGTTGAACTGAGCCACGTTATATTTGATAAGGAGGTATTCGTGACCAAGGGCAGAAAGCTTATCGGACAGGAAAGCTATCCGTTGTGCATTGCAAAGGGCACAAAAATATAATCGTGAATTTACATAATAGGACTGCCCTTTTTTAGGGCAGCCCTGTTCCGTTTTTTGTATAATATTACGGTATTTGGCCGTATAACTTGACAAAAATAATACTTTTAAGGTATAATTATAAGGTCTGTGCGTAGTTTTGGAGAAGTCCAAAAGATTTTGCCAAAACAAAGCAAAGATGCTTCTTTATGAAAGGAGTTTTAAAAATGAATGTTTTATTCGCAACCTCCGAGTGCGCACCGTTTGTAAAAACAGGCGGCCTCGGTGATGTGGCAGGCTCGCTTCCCGCGGTTCTTCGTCAAAAGGGCGTTGACGCGAGGGTTATTTTGCCTTTATACAAATGCATACCGCAGGAGTACAAGGACAAGATGCGCTATATTGACCACATCTATATCAATATCGGCTGGAGAAGCCAGTATGCGGGCGTGTTTGAACTGGAGCACGACGGTTGTATCTACTATTTTGTAGACAACAAGTTCTACTTCAACGGTGACAAGCCCTACGATTATATCCACCTTGACTGCGAGAAATTTATCTTCTTCTCAAAGGCGGTGCTGTCGCTTCTGCCGACTTTGGGTTTCAGACCCGATGTTATAAACTGCAACGACTGGCAGACAGGTCCTATCCCTGTGTTCCTTGACACGTTCCAGGACAATCCGTTCTTCCGCGGAATTAAGACGGTTATGACAATCCACAACCTCAAATTCCAGGGCAGATGGGATTTCAAGGCAATCAAGGATGTTATGGGTATAAGCGACTACTACTTCACCTCGGATAAACTGGAGTTCTACCGTGACGCGAACCTTTTAAAGGGCGGTATGGTATACGCCAACAAGATTTCAACCGTTAGCAGCACCTACGCGGGCGAAATTCAGTCCGAGGAGTACGGCGAGGGCTTACACAACCTTCTCCGCGCGAGGAATAATGACCTTGTGGGTATAGTAAACGGTATTTCATACACCGACTGGGATCCTGCAAAGGATAAGATGATTTACAAGAACTACACCGCAAAGACCGTTCACAAGAACAAGGTCGAGAATAAGAAAAAGCTGCAGGAGGAATTGGGACTGCCCGTTGATCCCGGCAAGATGATGATCGGCGTGGTTTCAAGACTTACCGACCAGAAGGGCTTTGATCTTGTCGCTTACAAGATGGAGCAGCTCTGTGAGGGCGGCGCGCAGGTGGTGGTTCTCGGTACAGGCGATGAAAAGTATGAAAATCTTTTCAGACACTATGACTGGAAGTATCCTGACCGCTTTAAGGCGCTCATTTACTTCTCGAACGAGATGTC
>JAFQYK010000289.1 GCA_017406485.1 Clostridia bacterium | reverse complement strand
TGAAACGGCGATGTAATAGGTGGTGTTTGGAGGCAGCTTATTGATACTGATTGTTGAAGCCTTTCCATTGCTGCTTGCATCTCCTTGTTGTAATTGCTTACCGTATTCATCATATATTGCCGTGCGCAAATATGAGGTATCGGGCGCTTCATTGACTGTCGTGAACTTATACTCAGCATTTTCGGCAGAATTTGTTGTAAAAGCAAACCATGAAACAACTCCGTCGCGTACAGTATCAGAAATTTTTGCGTTCAAAGGAACTAATGCCGCATCGTCTTGATTTGTTCCCGGAATAAGTTCACCACCTTGTGCGCCTACATTCCCTTTGCCGCCCATTATACTTTCTGAAGAGTCACGTCCGTTACCCTGCGAGGTTCGCTCAGTTATGCGTAACATATAATGAATGGTGTTTTTGGAATCTCTTTCGGTAAGCGATATATAATATGTAGTATTGGGTAATAGATTATCCATATGGATAGCGGACGCAACACCATTGCTGTTTGCATCCCCGGATTTTATGCTGTTACCCTTATCGTCAAAAATTGCTGTACGGAGATAAGCAGTACCTGTTGTTTTATTAACAGTTGTTACAGAATAGGTGGTGTTTTCGCCGCTGCCCGTTGTAAATGCAAACCATAATGGTCCGCCGTTGCTAATTGTTCCGTATAATTTCTTTTCTAAAGGAAGCAATACCGCGTCATTCTGGTTTGTACCACCGGTAACATCTGAGCCGGACGCTACTGATTTTGATTTTGTATTGCTGCTGACTTCCACCTTTGCGCCCTCCTTGGGCTGTGGCGTTGTTTCGGTAATGGATGTAGTTTCTTGCTGCATTTTCGCTGTTTCATTTTTTTTGCCGCATGATGTAATTGCTAATCCTAATGTAAATACCAATAATAATGCTACTATTTTTTTCATTTTTTCCTCCCGCTCTAATTCTTCATTAGTATAATATTTTTACTGTAATAGTCTTTGAGCTATAGGGTCATTTACATCTAACACAACAACCCTTCTGTTTTTTGCTCCTTCTGTTTCAACAAATTTTCCGTTGGCGTCTCTATCGTTTCCGCGTACAAACGGATCTGCTTCAAATCCCAGACCGATTGTTCTTAATTGCGTTTCCGGTACGCCAAATGATTGTATTAAAAGATTTTTCACTGCCTCTGCACGTTTGTTGGATAATTCAACACGTTTTTCCTGAGAACCGTCTGTTGCAGTTGTCCCAGCTAATAAAACTGAATGATTTGGATGAGCTAGTATAACATCAGCTACTGGTTTCAGTGCCTCCTTAGCTGCGGTTTCGTTTACAAATGTCGCTTGCTCGGCAACAAACATCACCTGTGTTTCGGTAAGTTCAAAGGGCGTCTCAAAAACCAAGTCTCCTTTCTCAGCATTTTCAATTTCTGCTACATTTGCCGCTATGTTATCCGCAGAAGATTCCGACGTTGTCTGCGGCGCTTGTATATTCAAGCTATAATGAACTATATCATTTGAATTATTTTCAGACAAAGCAATATAATATGTGGTTTTTGGCGGCAGCTTATTTATGCTGATTGTCGATGCTTTGCCGTCACTGTAGGCATCGCCATATTCCAGTCTTTTGCCGTACTCGTCAAAAATTTCCGTACGCAGATAAGAAGTACCGGTAGATTCGTTAGTCGTAGTGAACTTGTACTCTGCATTTTCTTTTGTATTCGTTGTAAAAGCAAACCATGCAATTTCACCATTCCTCACTTCGTCGGAAACCTTTGCATTCAGAGGTATAAATACGGCATCATCTTGATTTGTTCCGTGAACAATGGTGCTTTTTGTATTTTCCGCTCCTTTTGCTTCTGACAAGTTTTCCACAGTGTTGTATCCTGTTGTTTTTATGTCAGGATTTTTTATCCTAATCATATAATAAATTGTGTTATTAGGATCATTTTCTGTAAGAGTTATGTAATAAGTTGTGTTCGGACGTAAATTATTCATAGTGACTGTCGTTGCCTTACCGCTGCTATACGCGTCTTCGTATCCCAAGCGGTTACCGTCTTTATCATAGACCGTTGTGCGCAGATAAGAAGTACCGGCAGTTTTATTAACGGTGGTTATCGCATAAGTGGCGTTTTCTAAATCACTCGTTGTAAACGCGAACCACGACGTTCCGCTACTGTTCACCTTGCCGTACAGCTTTGTATCCATCGGAAGCAAAACGGCATCATTCTGATTGGTGCCGCCCTTGATTCCTGAACCTGTGTTTTTTGTCGAGGGTTTGGTTGTGCCTGTAATTTCCAACCTCGCAGCTTCTCTTGGCTGACTTGTTGTTTGTATAATTGCTGTGGTTTCTGTTAGCTGTTCCGCTTCTTCATGTTTTTTGCCGCATGATGATGTTATAGAAGCAATTATAATCAAAAATGATAGTATCGCTATTTTTCTCATATTAGTTTACCTTTTTAATGTGCTCTAACCTTCCCCGCTTACAACTCTTGCAAGCGGGGAAGGTATGTATCGCCGGTGTATTATTTTGAATATCTGAAGTCCTTTAGGTTTATTTTGTTCAGCGTGTATTCAATTATTTTCTCGCCAGTCTCGCGTCTGCGATGCCGATATATTGGTCACTCTTAATTTGATTAGCAAATTCTACCTTTATTGTCAAAAGTGAGTTGCTTGAGATGTCTATTTCAAATGGCAGTGATTTTGTACCGTTTGCTATCAGCGGAGAGGTGTACAGCTCTTTACCGTCGCCATATATTCTTACGATAGCCGGAACATCTCTATATTGGGATAATCCACACAAAGTTCCGCTGAAGGTCTTATATTTACCGTCGAGCTTATACGATACAGTCTGATAATTATCTACTGTTCCGTCATCATACTTCCAGTATGGAGAAGAATCTAAATAAAAATAGAGTCCTCTGTTATATTTCGTGCCGTCGCTTGCTTTTGAATTTGATTCAAGCGGTTTCATAGAACTATCGGACGAATGCGAGTTATCATACTCGTGATAGCCCATCTGATCAAGCCAGTCAAACGACTTTGCGCCGAGGATAACGGTGTTTGTTTCACCGTCCCAGTCAGCCTCTTTACCGAATGCGTTTGCAATGGCTCTTACCGGCAGGTATGTAGTTCCGTATGAAATGAACGGTTCTACTACTTTTCCGTTACCGTCATTGGGTGTTATCTGCTGTCCATCCACAACGATTTTAATATCGTTATACACTGCCTCAATGTAGTCGGTATATGCGAATACTCCCGCAGCGCCCGTTACAACCGCGCCTATCAGCGCTCCTGCTACTAATCCTTTTACTCTTTCCTTGTTAAACATTTTCTTTTCCTCCTGTAAATTATTTTATTTGTTTTATCTATCTAAGAAATTACTGTTTGTAATTTCATTAAATACTAAATTAGTTTAATATATGAATATCCCTTGTGCTCGGCTCTCCCAACGGAAGGCTTGTATCCGACGGCCAGCCTGTCATATGCGGATCAATGCTGAAGGTTATATGCTGTCCAACGTACTGAACCATGTCATCAGCATAGCTTACATCTATAATTTTTGCAGTACGGCTGTCAAGCTCTCCGTCTGCGTTATTTGCCGTCACGGTTTGCGGTGTGTCAAGCACGATAAGATAAAATGTTTTATACTTTTCGCTGCCCGGGTCGGGGTTCGGATAAGTAACCCCTTGCAAAGCAAGAACTTCATCAAAGCTGTATGCACCGACCGTTCCGGTGAGGACAATTCTCTCACCATCTGTTATAGGCTCATTTACCGTGTCTGTTTCAGCCTGTTCCGGCATTTCATCATTTGATATGTCACTTTCATTTATGTATATAGTAGATGTTTCTCCATCCCAATTAACATCCTTTCCCAATAGCTCACTGATGTAACGGAGCGGAATGTATGTACGGCTATTATATATAAAAGGTTTGCTGTCCTCGGGTGCATCTGATTTATCCTCACCGTTGATTATAATATTATAGTTATCAAAATACACATTGATTGATTTTTCACCGTTAACCGACCAATCACTGAAAGCAGACAAATCGCTTATATCATGCCAGTCAATCTCTGTTGTTGATATGCCCGGGTCAGACTGGAACATATTACCGTCCCATTCCACATTTTTTTCAAGCGTGTCACCGTCTAATGTAACACGGTAAAATGTCGCATATCCGCGGCTTCCGCCTTCCATTATTATAAGACCGTTTCCGTCACCTGCTATTCCGATGCCTCCGCGAAAACCTCCGACTTGACCTACACCTTCTGTTAAGCCTTCTGCCGGTTGATGTATCTCTTTTGTGTTTATATCGTATTTAAACGCACGCATATAGTACATACCGTCAGTTGATTCCTGTTCCAAAAATAATGTGGGAACTGTATCATCTGATTGCATTCTAATAAGCGCATATCTGTATTTTCCACTCGGTGTCGCATAACCATACGGATCATATTGATAAGTATCCGCTTGTCCTACGATTGACCGATACTGCTCCAAGGCATCGTCCATTTGCTGATTTGTATCGGTTGATTCATACGATTCTGAATTAGTATTTTCATCATCAGTATCCTGATCGTTTATGTATATAGTTGAGGTATCACCATCCCATATAACCTCTTTGCCCAAAGATTCGCCTATGTAGCGGAGCGGAACGTATGTGCGTTCATTATATATAAACGGTCTGCTGTCCTCAGGAGTTTTAGATTTGTCTGTACCGTTAATGATAATATTATAGTTATTAAAATAGGCATTGATAGTCACCTCCGCGGGTTCGGCATACGCTGTCATTGTAGTTGCTGCGGTAATTGCCGCAATAGCCCCCATTAAAAACATATTTTTACTTTTTTTGTTAAACATTTTCTTTTCCTCCTGTAAATTATTTTATTTGTTTTATCTATCTAAGAAATTACTGTTTGTAATTTCATTAAATACTAAATTAGTTTAATATATGAATATCCCTTGTGCTCGGCTCTCCCAAAGGAAGACTTGCATCCGACGGCCAGCCTGTCATATGCGGGTCAATGCTGAACGTTATATGCTGTCCGCTATACTGCTCTATATTATCGGCATAGCTGACATCTATAATATTTGCTGTACCGCTCCTAAGCTCGCCATCCGCATTGTTTGCCGTTATAGTCTGCGGACTGTCAAGCACTATCAGGCGAATAGGTTTATTCTTTGTTGATGAATAACCAGGGTTCGGATCACTAATTCCCTGCAATGCGAGTACTTCATCGTAGGTATATGTGCCGACCGTTCCGGTGAGTACGGTTCTGTTTCCGTCAGTCGGAAGCGGCGTGGGCTGCGTGGGCTGCGCGGCAGTTTGTGTATTTGCTGCCCCTGTGCCGGTTGGTGTCCATCCATCAAGCGCAGATAAGTCGCCAATGTCATGCCATTCTATATTTATAGTCTGAAGATTACCCGGTATCGCGTCCATACGTCCGCTCCATTCCATATCCTGAATAAGCGTGTCACCCTCTATATTGGCGCGATGAATGGATGTTGATCCCGTTCCGCTGGAGATCTCTGTCATCAATAAACCGTTTCCGTCAGCGGCTAAATTTATACCGCCGCGGTAGCCGCCTCTCCACGCGACACCTTCCATAAGGCTGTCTGTTGGTTGGTGCATTATTTTATTTTCCGTGTCGTATTTAAACGCGCGCATATAGTACATACCTTCAGTATCCTGCTGCTCCAAAAGCAATGTCGGTACTGTGTCCTCTATATTCATCATAACAAGCGCATATCTGTAATTTCCGCTGGGTGTTACTCCGTAAGGGTCATATTGATATGACGCGGCATTCGCAATAACAGCGCGGTACTTTTCCATCGCATCATCTACGGGGGATGATGTCGCCTTGGGTTCTGTTGTTTCCGACGCTGTATCTACGGCAGTGTTGGTCTGTTGATTATTACTATTATTTGAAACAAGCTGTGTTACTCCGAAAATACCGCCTATGATTGCCCCGCCAACTATAGCTGTAATTACGGTAATCAGAATAAGCTTTGTAAGTCCAAAACCGCCCGCAACTGACGCGGCTGTACCCGCCGCTGTACCGGCAGACGCCCCGCCTGATGTAGATGCAGCCTTGCCGATATTCGGAGTTTTTTTCAGTACCTTTTGCAATACCTGTCCGTTTGGCAATTCTGCCGCAGATGCGTCTTGATTTCGGAAAAGCAGCATAAGGAACGGAATAGGCGCGAGACCGTACAGCTTTGTACCTCTCTTTTCCAGCTCGCGAACCTTCTTCTCTATTTTTTTGCGTCCGTACATAAGTCTGCTTTTTACCGCGCTTTCCGTTGCGCCCAAAGCCCTGGCTATTTCTCGAACCGATAATTCCTCATAATAGTACATGCCTATTACAACGCGCTGATCCTCCGGCAGCTCGTCGATTATCTCTCGGATAAGCCGCTTTGTTTCGTTTGCATCAATGACCTGTTCGGGTATGTATGTGCTGCGCCCGTCAGCAAATTGTTCCTCAATAGGTGTGTCCTGCTCGTCATCCTTGCTCATTTCCGTAAAAAGCGTAGGCTTTTTCTTTTTTATCCAATCACGAGCTGTATTTGTTGCAATCTGCTTCACCCAAGGCACAAATTTATCATTACCTTCAAAT
>JAFQYK010000288.1 GCA_017406485.1 Clostridia bacterium | reverse complement strand
GTGACCCTGACATACGGAGCAGTGGCAGTCTGTTTCGGAAAGGTGTAATATATGAGCGAACTTACGATTGACTTGATCTTAATTTTGCTTATTGTTATATGGATAAAGAAATAACCGCCCTATTGCAGTAGAGCGGTTAAAGGGTAGAATGGTGTTTTAATCATTCTCATTTTAATTAAACTACTAAGATAGAAACAGACTTGTTTACTGCTCCATATCTGTCTAAAGTATATCATATAACAAAGGTAATGTCAAGAATAACGGAGGATATAAAAATGGTATATGTTCTTTTAGCGGATGGATTTGAAGAGGTTGAGGCTATTGAGCCTATTGATATTTTAAAGCGCGGCGGCGTGGAGGTCAAGACGGTCGGCGTTACGGGCAAGGTTGTGACCGGCGCGCACGGTATTCCCGTGACGGCGGATATCGAAATGAATGAGCTAAGCGGCGAGGATATGGAGCTGTTGATGCTCCCCGGCGGTGCGGGACACGAGCTTTTGGACGCTTCAAACGCCGTACACGCCGCAATAAGCTATGCCGTTGCGAACGGCAAGTATGTGAGCGCAATTTGCGCGGCGCCTTCAATACTCGGAAAGAAAATGCTTTTAGAAGGCAAAAAAGCGACCTGCTTCCCCGGCTATGAAAAGTACCTTTACGGAGCAGAGGTCGTTCCTGACAAGGCTGTTATTGACGGTAAGTTCATCACCGGCAAGGGCGCGGGCGCGGCAAGTGAATTTGGATTTTTAATGCTGTCGGTGCTTAAAGACAAGGCGACGGCTGACAAGATTAAGGAGATAATGCAGTATTGATGAAAGATGAACTGCGGCTTAAAATGCGCGAAAAACGGCGCAATATGACGACGGACGAGGTGAAGGAGAAAAGCGCGGTGATACAAGACGCGCTTTTTTCGCTTGACTGTTTTAAAAATGCAGACACCGTCTGCACATTTATTTCCGCGTTTAAGGAGCCTGACACGGCGGCAATTATAAAGCGGCTTTTGTGTAATGGGAAAAAGGTTGTCGTGCCGGTTACCGATACCGATAACACAACGCTTATTTTGTCGTATATAGAGGATATGTCGGATTTGGAAAAGGGCGCGTTTGGTATTTTGGAGCCGACTGCAATAAAGCCCGCATCGGAAAGTGATATTGACGCAGTGCTTGTACCCGGTCTTGCGTTTGACATACGCGGAGGACGTATGGGTTTCGGCAAGGGGTATTACGACAAATTTCTCGAAAAAACAGACGCAGTGAAAATCGCGCTTTGTTATGATTTTCAATTGTTTGATAAAATCCCGACCGAGCCGCACGATGTTCCTATGGATATTATCATCACCGAAAACGGAATTACGGAGGTTAAAAATGATTGACGTAAATAACGAATATACGGTAAAAATTGAAAGCGTATCCTCCGACGGAAACGGTATTTGCCACATTGACGGTATGGCGGTTTTTGTGCCCTATACCGCCGCAGGCGATGAGGTAAAAATCAAAATCACAAATGTAAAAAAACGTTTTGCGGAGGGTGTATTGACAGAAATCATAACGCCTTCTTTGGACAGAACAGCGCCGGATTGCGGCATTTTCGGAAAGTGTGGCGGCTGTTCCCTGCGGCATATAAAATATGAAAAACAGCTTGAAATTAAAAGGGAAATAGTCAATAACGCAATGCGGCGTATAGGCGGCTTTAAGGATTTTACGGTCGGTGAAATTATCGGTATGGAAAATCCCACGCGCTACCGCAATAAGACAATTTTCCACGCGGATAAAAACAGTGTCGGCTTTTACAGCGCGAAAAGCCATACCGTTGTTCCGGTGACTGACTGCGCTATCGGCGCGGAGGAAAATGCGGAAATTATAAATGCGATTTCGGAGTTTGATATGACCGAGCTTTTCACGCGTAAGTCGTTTTCGACGGGCGATATAATGGTATGCGTTAAAGCCGAAAATACAGATGCAAAAAAACTTACCGCCGCTGTTTCGGGCGCGTGCAAAAGCGTGAAAAGTATTTATTTAAACGGAGAAAATATATACGGTTCGGCGGCGATTACCGATACGCTATGCGGTATTGAATTCAGAATATCACCGGAAAGCTTTTTCCAGGTAAATCCCGTTCAGACGGAAAAGCTGTACGCGAAAGCGCTGGAATTTGCCGGCCTTGACAAAACCATGACCGTTATGGATATTTACTGCGGCATTGGCACAATCTCACTTTGCGCGGCAAAAAAAGCCAAGCGCGTAATAGGTGTTGAAATTGTGGAGAGGGCGATTGATGACGCTAAAGAAAATGCGAAACTGAACGAAATTTCAAACGCGGAATTTTATGCGCGGGGCGCGGAAAAAATCGTACCGTATCTTATAAAAAGCGGCGAAGTGCCGGACGTGGTTATACTTGACCCGCCGCGAAAAGGCAGCGATGAAAAAACGCTCGGCTCGGTTTTGAGGTCGAAGCCGGAGCGTATAGTGTATGTTTCCTGTAACCCCGCCACGCTCGCGCGTGACGCGCGTTTTTTGTCGGACGGCGGCTATACGGTTTCAAAAGCTGCAGCGGTTGATTTGTTCCCGCACACAAGCCATGTTGAGACGGTTGTTCTTTTGTGTCGGAAACTTGACGAAGCGGAAAGACATGTATCTGTAACGATTGAAACTGAGGAAGGCTGGCGAGCTGACAGACGCGTCAATGCAACCTATGGTCAGATAAAGAACTGGATAGCTGAACACTATGATGGTATGAAGGTTTCTTCATTATATATAGCTCAGACAAAACAGAAACACGGTATCATTGAGCGTGAAAATTACAATAAGCCCAAAAATGGCAATTCAAAGGTTCCTCACTGTCCACCGGAGAAAGAAAACGCTATTACAGATGCGCTGAAGCATTTTAGAATGATATAAGACGGTAACGCCGAGATTATTTCCAAGCAGTGTTACAGGTCGTTGGAGTACGGACATATTCTTGGGCTCCCAAGAGGAGTAAAAATATGTCCGTACCCCCCTCACATTTTTAACGCTTGACTTGGTGGGCTTATTATAGTATATATAAAATG
>JAFQYK010000287.1 GCA_017406485.1 Clostridia bacterium | reverse complement strand
TTGCCGTGTTGTCGCTTAGAGCATACGATGCCGTTACGGTTTTGTCCGCGGCGCTTACAAGCGTAAGGTTGGCTATCTTGCCCGAAGCGGGAGTTGTTTCGGGAATGAACTGTGATACGCGTATCCTGTCAATGCCGTTCGGGACTGCCCAATCGGGCGGCGCGCCCGCTCTGCTAAATCCAAGGCTGACAGAATTAAAAGCAGCGTCATCGCCGAGAGAAACACCCTCATACGCCGAAATGCGGTTTCCGTCAAAGGTAAATGATTTTATCTTTTTAGTCTTTGCGTCAACCTCAACCTTTATATTCTTTGTAAATTCAGTGTTTGAGCCGTCAAATATACTCGTTGTTCCCCACGTCGTGCCGCCGTCGGTGCTTACGTAGGTTTTATATCCGTTCGTCCATCCGACGAGAAGCTTGTTTCCGAACTGTATATATTCATAGTTTCCGTCTCTGCCCACCGAAAGGCCAAAGTGCCAGTCGGCGTCATAGGAAATTATGGCGTCGTTTAATATACCGTTTACTGTCTTTGTCGCGCTGTATGATACGCCGGGCTTTGTCGGGTTGTACCAAATGCGTCCGTTAGTACTGTCATATACAAGCGTGGGGTCTCCATCCGACTGCGGAGCAGGTGATTGTACCCATTCGGCAATATCCGCTGCCGACCACGGCTTGTCATACGTGCCGCGCTCATAGAGAAGCTCCGCGTCACCTTCGGCAGATGTTTCATATAGATATGAAACGCCCGAAATTGTAGTATTTTGCGTGATGTAGTCGGTTAAATCACCTGTATAGTATTGTAACGTCTTAAAGCTTGCTCCGTTTAGGCTGAATGTTGTCTGGTATGTTGCATCCGGAGTGAAATTGCTGTCCGCACAACCGCCAACAGTCGCTGTACATAAATCATTAAGATAATCAAATTCAAGTGTTACCTTCCACCTTATAGCGCTTCTTCCAAATGGGCTGCTATCACCATCTGCAATTTTTGTCCATCCGCTGGCATTTTTAGCCTCACCGTCCGAGAGCTTATACATTGTGGTAACACCCGTACCGCTGGTGTTTTTGTTTGCGTCATAGATGTCAAGAATCACATTGCCTTCTGTGTCAAGGAACTTCAGACCCGCGTTGTACTCATGTCCCGCTAACCATATATATTTGCTGTCTTCTTTCTGACCGCCCTTATAGAAGTTAAGCGTTATCGTTGCTTTATTATCATTGTACGGTGTGAAATCCTTATGCAATTCGGAAGCAGAAGCAAACTTCGACAAATTCAGCGTCGCACCTGTCGCACTGCCCGAAAAACCGCTATCACTGTTGTTGGTTGTTGACACAAAAACGTCGCTTCCCGTCGCGTCAACCGCCATGATCGGCTTTACTGTAACCGTGCACTGCGCTTTATGTACTCCGTCCGAAGCGGTCGCGGTAATAACGGTCTTGCCGTAATTCACGCCCTTGACAACGCCGTCCGCGTCAACCGTTGCAATCGATTCATCAGCAGATGTCCATGTCACTGTTTTATCCGACGCGTCATCCGGCAGAACGGTTGCTTTCAGCGTCTTTTCATAGCCCATGCCCACGTCAAGCTCTTCCTCCGACAGCGTTATATCGGTGATCGGGTTTGAATAAACCGTTACATTACACGTATCCGAGAAGGTGCCGTTTGTGGTGTCGCGCGAGGTAGCTGTGATTTTAGCCGTACCCTCGGAAACAGCCTTTACAATACCGTTTGTGACAGTCGCTACGTTTGGATTGGATGACACCCAGGTGATACCTCTCTTTGTGGCACCCGCGGGCGCGAGAACAGCCGTCAGTGTTTCCGTCTTGCCCTTCTCAATTCTAACATTTTTATCCGTGAGCGTAAGTCCCGTTACGTTTACCGTTTCAACGTCATCGGGATATATAACAGTTGTAAACGGCATGGTAGGCGCAAGGTAGTTGAGCTTGTTGCCGCTTGAGTCGGTTGCAAGAGCCGCGGAACCTATGTAATAGCTTGTATGCGGCGGCTGGTTGTAGCCTACGTTCTGCCATGCAATTGCCTCGCGGTACTGGCAGTCGTGCATGAGCGTTGTCAGTCTGTATTCGGTCGGCTCGACGGATGTGAATATTCTAAGCTTAGGCGCAGTCGCCGTTGTATCGTCAACAGCCATTATAAGCTCCTCGCGCCAGTCACCGAACAAGTCCGCAACAAGACACGCGTTATACTTCGTGCTATTGTTTGAGCTTGCGGGCAGGTAACTGCTATTACCGAAGAATATTCTGCCGAATTCAATTTTTCCCGTGCTCGTATTATAGGTATATCTACCCATAATGTTATCCTCGTAAAGCTCACGGCTAAGATCGCCGTCCCAGTAAACGCCGAAGTTAATCATCGATCTTGACGTGCTCGGCTTGACTCCGACGGAATCACCGTTGAAATCATAAACATCCGTTGTAGCCGAAGAAAATCCGAGTGAAAGCGCCTCCGGATGCGCAGCCGCATAAGCGTCACAGATATTCGCCATAAAGCCTCTTCCGTTATCTGCCTTAACCGACTTACTCCAAATCGCCGCGCCTGTTTCGGCAACTCTGAAGTCCGCGGCTCTCGAATTACCCTCGCTGTCCTCCTTTACGGAGAATACCTCGATTTTACCGTCGTTGTTAAAGTCGCTTACGTGCATAGCGTCGCCGTGTCCCATAAGCGTATTTCCGAGAACGGTCTCAAAATCGTCATCAAGACACGCCGAGCCGTAAACTATCTCGTCTTTGCCGTCGTTATCTATATCGGCAACCGAAAGGTTATGGTTGCCCTGTCCGTACAGTGTTTCACCCTTTTTGTTTCCGTCATGCTCTTTAACAAGCGTCAGGTTTTCGCCGTCCCATGTGTATGCGCGCAGAACGGTTCTGTTGTACATACCGCGCACGGGAACATAGTACGGGTTAACGCCGTCAAGATATGCTACCGCCGCGAGATATCTTGAGCTTCGGTTCATCTTCGCATCACCCCACTCGCTTCCGTCCTCCTTGCCGAGGGGGATTGCGTCTGTTGTTACGAGCGGTCTGCCCGTTTCACCGTCAAATATCGTGTAGTATTCGGGGCCGTTGTTGTTGCCCTTACGGAGAGTCGTCGCACTGTTGTCGGCGTTGCGAATTTCCTCCGTGTCGCCAACGGTGGTTACGTAAATCTTGTCATAGCCGCCCTCCGCGTTCTTAACGAGCGAATATGAGCCGGGGGCTGTTATCGTGGCAATCTCCGCCTTGCCGTTGTTATCGAAGTCATACACCATAAACTGCGAATAATGCGCTCCGGCAGCTATATTGTTGCCTATGTCTATACGCCACATATATCCGTCGTTATTGGGGTCAATCTCGTACGCGTCAAAAACGCAGTGACCCGTCGTGGTGGAGTGGCTGGAGTCCTTTGAGTCGTTAGGATCCCACTTTAAAACTATCTCATACTCGCCGTCGCCGTCAAGGTCGCCGACACTCGCGTCGTTTGCGCCGCCGACGTTACCGGAGCCGGAAATGGCTTTTCTCGTATAATCCGACATAGCCGTTGTGTTCGCGTGCGGAATATCCGTCGGCATTGAGATAGGAATATCCATATAAGCATATGTCTTGTCCGTAGTCCAGTCCGCCGTAAACACGTTTGCGCTGACAGCCTTTTGAGCGTCAAGCTCGCTCTTCTTACCCTTCGGCACAACCTTATACTGATATGTAGCCTGTCCCGTCTGGTCAAGATAATTGGTCGCGTCATGTGCGCCGGTCGAAACAATCTTTACAAAGTTCGTTCCGTCCGATGATCTGTAAATATCGAACGCCTGATTTGAAAGACTCTCCTTACCGAGAAGACGCCAGCTCAAATACACGCCCACGCCCTCATGGTATATGGCGATAAGACCGCGGTCAATATCCTCCATAATTCGCGCCGTTGTCTGATAGCTCGGCGCCTTTTCGTCCGCCGCATTTGCGCTCACCGTAAACGCGCCGGAAAGCGAGGCAAGCATTGTGACCGCCGCAATCAGACTAATAATTCTTTTTCTCATGTTTCTCTCTCCCTCTCTCATAAAGTTTAAAACACATATATTTATATTTTATAACATTTCAGGATTTTTCTCAACAAAATTATAGATTTATTTCTTTTCGAAATGTACAAAAAACAATGTAAATTTTGTGCATAATTACTTTTTCT
>JAFQYK010000286.1 GCA_017406485.1 Clostridia bacterium | reverse complement strand
CCTTTTTCTTCGGTAACTGCATACCTCCAAAAGCGTACTGATACAAAAACGCACCTCTACCTTGCCTTTTTTATTTTTCTATATAATACTACCACTAACGTTTGTTTGTGTCAATAGTAAAAATATTATTTTTTAGTTACATTCGTTATATCATTTGAGCAGCGCGAACACCTGTACCCAATATGTTCCGTATGTGCCGCCGTCAAGAACTGCCACGCCGAGAGATTTATATGACGCGTTCAGAATGTTCTGTCTGTGACCCTGGCTGTTCATCCAGTCCTCCATAGCCGCTTCGGGCGTTGACTGTCCGGCGGCGATGTTCTCACCTGCCATCCAGTAGCCTATGTTCGCCTTGTCCAGTCTGTCAAACGGCGTTTCACCGTCGGGATTGTTATGGTCGAAAAATCCGCGCGCTATCATATCGGCGCAGTGCTTTTCCGCAACGGCGGCAAGCGAGCTGTCCCAGCTTACCGGACCCATACCGTATTTTGCCCTCTCTGCGTTCACAAGCGCAAGCACCTGCTCAGCTCTTACGTCGTTTTGCGCCGGCTGCGTGCCGGCTGCGTTGCCGCCTGTGCTTATCGTAACGGTTCTCGTTTCACCGTCCCAGCCGACATACGCGCCTACTGCCTCACTAATGGCTCTAAGCGGCACAAGCGTGCGGTCGTTTATGATTGTGGGCGGAGCGAGAAGCTCAACCTCGTCATCATTTACAAACATAGTATTGTATCCGACTACAAGGCCTATCGCCGTTTCATCATTATATGCTATAACCGACTTATCCTCGCCGTTCCACTCAACCTCCATACCAAGCCTTTCAAATATCGCACGGAACGGAACAAGGGTTGAATCGTTCATA
Organism: Clostridia bacterium; assembly: GCA_017406485.1. Classification (GTDB taxonomy): domain Bacteria; phylum Bacillota; class Clostridia; order UBA1381; family UBA1381; genus Hominilimicola. Next base: position 747 of record JAFQYK010000286.1, on the reverse strand, counting down.
ATAACCGGCGGCTGGTCAAACGACATTTCCTCACCGTCCATAATGACCGTTATATCATCAGCGTACACATTAGCGGCCGTCAGGCACAATATAATCAAACAAGCAGTAATAATCTTTTTCATTGTAAAACACTCCTTTCCTATATTATACCGTACCGAGCCTATAAAAACAAGCAAAAAAGCATTAAAAAAAGCGTTTCTTATGTGCAACTTCCATAAGACAGTAACAAAATGTTTTTTTAAGAACGGCATAGTTTTAGGCTATGTCGTTCTTCTTTTGTTGCTGAAACAATGACAATGGCAGTAAGCCCACCAAATCATAATGAATATCAATTAGTTGTGTCCGTTTGCCGTCAATAGTTTCGGCAGTATGGACTTCTACACGCTTTACTAAATCATTTAGTGTTGTAGGTGTTAATTCTTGTAAATCAAAATATTTATGTACTTTAGCAATGAACCTTTCTACATTATCGGTCTGTTCTTCCGTCTGTTCAATCTCGGTTGACAGATTTTTAACCGTTTCTGTAAGTTCCGCCTGTTCCTTTTCATAATCGGCAGACAGTAATTCAAATCGGCTGTCGGACAGCTTGCCCCTTGCGTTATCCTCGTAAATTTTCTTGAATAACACATTTAATTCCGAAACACGCTTTTCATATTTTGCAATCTGCCGTTTCTTTGCGGACAACTCTTTCTGAACGTCAGCCTTTTTCTTTGTGCCTATGATTTCTCTGAACTGATTTTCATAGCT
>JAFQYK010000285.1 GCA_017406485.1 Clostridia bacterium | reverse complement strand
AGCCACACAACAGGTCAGAAATCTTACGCAATCATTTAAACCTCGGCGGTGAAAATCCAAATGGTGAGAGGATAGACGTAACGAGTCTGTATTTTGAACGCGGCGGTAAGCCGTGGATAGGCGTAATGGGAGAGTATCACTTCTCGCGCTATAACCATACGGATTGGCACAGAGAGCTTTGCAAAATGAAAGCCGGTGGTGTTACGATAGTTTCAACCTACCTTTTCTGGATACACCACGAGGAAATCGAAGGCGAGTTTGATTTTTCGGGCGACAACGATATACGCGCATTCATATTGGAATGTCAAACTGTCGGGCTTGATGTGATAATCAGAATAGGCCCCTACGCGCACGGCGAATGCAGAAACGGCGGCTTTCCTGACTGGCTTCTTGAAAAGCCATTCAAGCTGCGTGACAACAACGAGGGTTATCTTGAAAAGACGCGTATATTCTATGAGAAAATCTATGGGCAGGTCAAGGGATGATTTTATAAGGACGGCGGCAATATAATAGGCGTTCAGATAGAAAACGAGAATGTTGCCGACGCGCCTCATATAGGAAAGCTAAAGGAAATAGCGGTAGAGATTGGTTATGATGTGCCGCTGTTCACCGTCACGGGCTGGAACAACGAGCGCGGCGCGGAATTTCCCATAGATGAGTTTATACCAGTATTCAGCGGCTACCCCGAAGCACCTTGGCTTGCGCATAAGGAGAAGCTCGAACCGCTGTGCCACTTCTTTTTCAGCCCAATGCGTAACGAAGCGGCAATAGCGGAGGATTTAAGCATAAAAACTTTTGACACCGGCTGGGTAATGCCGTATAAGCGTTACCCGTTCGCGACCTGTGAGCTTGGCGGCGGGGTAGAAATTAACCACATGCGCCGCCCCAAAATACTGCCGATGGATATATATTCTCTCTCTCTTATAAAGCTCGGCAGCGGCAACAATCTTATAGGCTACTATATGTACCACGGCGGCACAAACCCCATAGGCAAGCTTACAACGCTGAACGAATACCACAGCGGCGAATGGACAAAGGACTGCCTTATCCGTTCGTATGACTTTCAAGCACCGCTTTCCGAATACGGCGAGATACGCGAGCATTACGGACTTTTAAATATGCTCCATATGTTTGTAGCGGACTTTGGCGATATACTTGCGCCTATGGAATATGCGGAGAGCGAAAACAAGATCGGCAAATTTGACACTTCATCTTTAAGATACTGTATGCGTAGAGACGGCAAAAGCGGCTTTGTGTTTGTGAGCCATTATCAGCGGCTTACAGACCTTAAAGATGTCACAGGCGCGGTAATTGACACCGGCAGCGTACAGTTCCCGCCGATAGATATAAAGGGTAATATATGCTTCTTTATGCCGTTTAATATGGACATAACAGGCAACACGCTTGAATATGCAACCGTACAGCCGCTTTGCAAGGTCGGCAATGCATATTTCTTTGTTGAAATAGACGGAATAACGCCCGAATATAAATTTGCAGACGGTCAGACCTTCTGCAACAGCGATTTTGAAATCAACGGCGCAAAAGTTGTTACGCTTACATATGAGCGGGCAAGGTATGCGCGAAAGCTAAAGGGTACGCTCTATATCGGCAACAACTGCAATCTGTACGAGGATAGCGGCAAAATTGTATGCGCCGAGGACGGCGGTTACAGTTAAGAGATGTGGAACGGCAACAGCTTTGAAAAGCACGCGATAAAGCGTGATTTTGAAAATGCTGTT
>JAFQYK010000284.1 GCA_017406485.1 Clostridia bacterium | reverse complement strand
GGGCGGAGGATATTATAAACGAACTTGCCGATAAGGGCGTTGTAAACGGAATTAGCGCGACGGAATTTAATCCGGACGGTACGGTTACGCGCGCGGAGTTTTTGCGAATGGCACTAAGCGCGGCGGGCATTGAAACAGATGCGGCATACAGAAGTGGCGAGTGCCTTGACGTGAGACAGGACGCTTGGTACGCGCCTACTGTACAGAGTGCGCTTGACAAGGGACTTATCCCCGAAAATATGATAGATGGCTACAGTGTCGAAGTTGTAGCAGACGAGAACAGTGCAAAGGCACTATACAGTGGCAGCTTTAATGCTGAAACGGCGGTGACGCGCGAAGAAATGGCTTATCTGGCACAGGCCGCTTTGCAGTACAGCACAGGATATGACGATGCCGACAGCCTTTCTACTCCGGACGATCTTTCGTTTGGAGATGTGTATGCAATTTCTGCGTGGGCGATTGACGGAGTGCGTCACGCATACGCAAACAGCCTGATTTCAGGTATGGATGACAACACGTTCCGTCCGCGTGAAACAGCGACACGCGCGCAGGCGGCGGTAATTATAAGAAATATTTTAAACAGATAGTGACAATATGAAGGAACTGATTTCCTTCATATCGTTTTATCTTCAAGGAAATTGCTCGCATCGTGAGCAATTTTGCTGATTACAAAAAAGCGAAGCGAAGTCGCGTAGCGACTTTTTTATGAAAAGGAGATATTTTATATGTTTAGCAAGAAAACGGTCAGGATAATCTGTATTGTGATAGCTGTGGCGATGTTGGTGCCGATTTGTATAGGTGTTGCTTCAATGTTTATACGGTAATACGATAATATGAAGGAATTTCTTAATATGCTCGTCACGCTTGACATAAAAGGGCTTTTTCGTAACAGGACTACAAATGCGTATGTACAGTTTTTTAGATATATTTTTGTCGGTGGTTTTGCTTTTCTCACCGATGCTTTTGTGTTATGGCTTTGCGAGAAGGTTATGTATTATATGTTTGCGGCGGCTGTTGCATTTGTCGCCGGACTTGCAGTCAACTATTTATTGTCCGTGGCGTTTGTATTCAGCGAAAGCAGTCGGGTAAAGAACAGGGTAAGGGAATTTTTGGTTTATGCGGTTATAGGCATAATCGGACTTGGTCTTACTGAAATTATAATGTACATTTTAACAGATTTGTGTCATTTTTATTTTATGTTCTCAAAAGTCATATCTGCAATAATTGTGCTGATATGGAATTTTGTTGCGCGTAAAAAGATTTTGTATACAAATCGAGGGGAGAACATATGAAACGTGTTATTGTAATCGGAGCCGGCCCCGCCGGCCTTACAGCCGCATACGAGCTTTTAAAGAGGGGCGGGTACGAGGTCATAATTCTTGAAGCCTCCGACAGAATAGGCGGAATATCGCAGACGGTAAAATACAACGGCAACAGAATGGACATAGGCGGACACCGATTTTTCTCAAAGGATGACCGTGTTATGCGGTGGTGGTACAGTATTCTTCCTCCTCAGGGCGCTCCGGCAAAGGACGATATAATTGTAAACTCCGACAAAGTATTTGATAAAAACGGAGCAGACCCCGAAAGGACAGACGAGGTAATGCTAAAACGTAACCGTGTATCGAGAATTTACTATAACGGCAAATTTTTTGATTACCCCGTGTCAATGAAGTGGGAAACTATAAAGAATATGGGCTTCGTAACTACTATGAAGGCTGGATTTTCTTATATTGGGGCAACCGCGCACAAGCTGCCGGAAACGTCGCTTGAGAATTTTTATATCAACCGTTTCGGCAAGGTTTTGTATTCGATGTTCTTTGAAGGCTATACCGAAAAACTTTGGGGCAGACATCCGAAGTATATTTCTGCCGACTGGGGTTCGCAGAGAGTAAAGGGACTTTCCATAAAAGCTGTAATCGCCGATATGTTTGGCAAAATTTTCGAAAACAAGAGAAAAGTGGAAACTTCTCTTATTGAAGAATACATATATCCCAAGCTCGGTCCCGGACAGCTTTATGAAAAGGTTGCCGACGAAATAACAAAAATGGGCGGCGAGATTAAATTAAATTGCCCTGTTATAAAAATAAATGAAGCCGAAGGAAAAATAAACAGCGCTGTCTATACTGAAAACGGCGAAGAAAAAACAATAGAGGGTGACATTGTCATTTCATCAATGCCCATAAAGGATCTGCTTGACGCTTTTTCGAAGCCGGACGCGGAAATGAAAGCTGTCGCCGACGGACTTCCGTACAGAGATTTCATAACCGTCGGCTTGCTCGCGGACAGACTGGAACTTCAGAACGAAACAAAAATTAAAACGGTCAACAACATAGTTCCCGACTGTTGGATTTATGTTCAGGACACATCTGTTAAACTTGGCAGAATACAGGTTTTCAATAACTGGTCGCCGTATATGGTAAGCGACTTTGAAAAATATGTGTGGGTAGGGCTTGAGTATTTCTGCGACGAGGGTGACGAGCTGTGGAATATGAGTGACGAGGATTTTATCGGGCTTGCAGAGGACGAGCTTCAGAAAATAGGCGTTATTGATAAGAAATACATAAGAGACGCGCACCGCGAACGCGTAAAGAAAGCGTATCCGGCTTACTTTGACACATATAGCCGGATGAATGAACTTGTTGAATATCTTAATACATTTGAAAATCTTTATTGCGTAGGCAGAAACGGACAACACCGCTATAATAATATGGATCATTCTATGGTTACCGCTTTTGAAACTGTTGATGCTATTGTTAACCATAAGACCGACAAATCACCCATATGGAATGTGAATACCGAGGAGGACTATAATGAAGAAAAATCCCAAACCAACCGCTCTGAAGGATAATATCAAACCGGACGGAAAATGGAGAAGTGCGGCGGAATATGTAATAACATTTCTTGCGGTTTTTGTAATTTTTGTCTTTTGCAGAGGACTTAATATAAAAAATAATGAACAGCTCAGCTTTGTAATAATGCTTATTGCGTTCGGCGCGCTTGCTTTTTATGCGTTATGGCTTTACTCAAGAGGTAAAATGACAGCAGAAAAGGCAATTGGTCTTGTAATAGCAGCAGGCTTTATATTGCGTATAGGATATATGGTCTATACACATATGTTTACACGCGGTCACGACCTGGGAACCTTCTCCGCCGATGTGCATAAAGACTGGCCGGGACATTTGGGTTATATATATTATATCTTCCAAAACAACAGCCTGCCGGATGTGAACACATATCAGCTTTATCATCCGCCGCTCTATCACATATCGGCTGCCTTAATGGTGAAATTTGCAAGCATTTTTGTCGGAACATCAAATATGCAGGCTCCGTTTGAGTTTGCGCAGATTGTCAACTGTTTCGTTTCGTGTGCAATGCTTCTGACGGTCAGAAATTTTATTTCGGAGCTTGATATTGATAAAAAGTTTCTGCCGTGGATAATGCTTGTGACGGCGTTCAGCCCGACGCTTATCCAAATGGGCGGAAGATTGAACAATGATATGTTTGCGACTTTCTTTATGCTGCTATGTATAGTAAATACTTATCGTTGGTACAGCAAAAGAGATATGAAGAGCATAATATATCTCGCTCTGTCGTTCGGATTTGGTATGATGTCAAAAATATCGTGCGGAACAATGGCGCTGTTCACGGGACCGGTTATGCTTTATGTGCTGTATAAGGATCTTAAAAACAAGAATGTTAAAAATACAGTAATACAGCTCGCCGTATTTGCCGTAATATGTCTGCCGCTTGGATTGTGGTATCCGATAAGAAATCTGATAATGTTTAATCAGCCGCTTACATACGTCCTTGAGATGAAACCGTCTGATTATGTATATAGAGGCAACTTGCCCAAGTCAGAGCTGTTCTTTTCGTTTTCGCTCCCGCAACTGTATACACAACCGTTTGTTGATATTTTTAAGGATAACAGCGTTTGGATGACCTTGCTCAGGACTTCGGTTTTTGGAGAAGCAACGTTTGAAAAGAAGGAAATAGCGGCAGGAATACTTAATATTGTCAATTTGGTGATTTCGGTTGGCTCTTTGGCGGCTATGGTATTTGTTTTAATCAAAGGCAAAAAGATACGTCCAAGATACAGATACGGACTGTTTGCGCTTTGGCTTATAATGATGGCTTCGTATATACAGTTCAATTACGCATATCCTGCTTTTTGTACGGCGCATTTCAGATATATCCCGCTTACATCGCTGATAGGCTCAATTTATATTGCATATGCTATGTGCCTCCTTTCGGGGAAAAAGTATAAAAACTACATATATATAGCGTTTATGATATGTATTTGTTTGTGGTGTTTGCTGATAGGAATTATATATGCATAAAAATTTGAAAAAAATTAAAAAAATTGCTTGACAATAAGAGAAGTGAGTGGTATACTAAGTAAGCTGTCGCTGAGAAATCAGCGGGTATGTACATTGAAAGATAAATAGTGTGATTGAATTTACTTCGTAAATTCAATATGTCCAAGTCAAATTTATTTGAGTAAAATACTCTAAGATTTATGACAGTAATCGGATAATGAAAATTAACGAATGTCAGAGTTAGTTTTAAGAGCTAATTGAACTTTATACCTCAAGAGATGAGGTTTTAGAAATGGCTGTTTATCCGTTCTGCGCAGATTTGAAGTTTAGGTTTTCGTATATCAAGGCGCAAAGCGCAGGAATACTTGATGTATTCCGAGCAGTTGCAACGCAGAGATACGGAAAGATAAACGAAAAGCTGTACGGATAAGGATAATAAAGACATTTCAGATTTAAACGAGAGTTTGATCCTGGCTCAGGACGAACGCTGG
>JAFQYK010000283.1 GCA_017406485.1 Clostridia bacterium | reverse complement strand
TCACCGCAAATTAAAAGCTTGTTTACACCGGCATATGTGTCAGCGGCGCTGTATGGATGCGCTGTGAGTGATACTATTTCATCACCCTCGCTGTTTGTAACTGTGAAATATATGTACTGCTGTCCGAGAGTCTTATCGTGACCTGCCGTATCAAATTCTATCTCTACATCGCTCTTTATCGCAGGACTTAAATCAAGCGTAAGCGTTCCTGTTCCTGTCAGACCCGACGGGAATTTAATTTCACCGTTTGCGCTGTCATGCTCCGCCTGATCAGATATAACAGGAGCATTTTTGCCCTCGGTAGCAGGAAGATGGTCGTCAAATGTCCATGTTGTCTCCGGTGATGTGTACGGCTTCGGAGTAGCCGTTATGTCCGGAGTATTATCGGGAGTGAAAGTAATTGATGTGATTGTCGCGCCGGATGTTCTGCAGCCGAAATTATATATCATCCGCCTTTGCGTTTATTGTAAAGGTAATTTCGCTGTTGCTGTAGGAGCCGCTGTATTTTATGCCGTCCCAGCGGGCAAGCTTATTACCGACTACAACAAGCGTTCCCTTTTGCGGCGCTGTAAAGGATATGTATGAGCCTTTTGCATATGCTCCGTCAGCATTACCTGTCGTTCCCGTTGTAAGATAAATGGTTCCGTCAGCCTTTACCTGCGTACCGGCATATGTAAGGTATGCCTTTATACCGAGATAGACAGGACGGAGCCGCGTATAAATTTCAATGTGTTTGCGTAGTAAACTTACATCTTCCAATCTTGCCTCAACGCTCTTTATTTCGTCTGTGGCTTGGCTGAATTGATTGTGAACGTCTAAGGATCGTTTCACTAAATCCTCATAGGTAGTCAAGCCGTGTTCGGTGAGGTAATTTATTGTCTTAGAAGCCTCTTTGAGATTGTGCAGCTTCGCCCAATGCTCATAGCCTTTACTCTGCTGTGCCTTGATATTATTCTGAATGTCAATAATAAGGCTGATACGCTTATCATTACGCTTATGTATCTTTCTACCCGTAATGCGTTCCGTAATAGCTTCTTCGGTGTACCTTGCGCCTAAGGTTTTTGAACGGGTAAACCGTTCTTGCCCTACGGCGCGGAATGAAATATATTTACCTCTCTTTACCTCGTAGCCGTTCTCTGTCATAAGCCGGATAAAATCATCAAAACTGCTTGAAAGCGGAATAAGTGCGTCAATCATTTCCTTTAACTTTGCTTTCCAACTTGTACCGTCCTTTGCGGCGGTATATTCTTTATATGATTTACTCTTTTCACCGCTTGGCTCAATTACCGATAATCCGTATTCCCGGCATAGCTTGTCACTCTCGCGCTTGGCAAATTTATACCAATTATTGTTGATGTGAATATGTCTTTTGTTCCTGAAGCTGACATCATTACAGATTATATGATTATTGATATGGCCGCAATCAATATGTGTTGTGAGCACAAATTCATACTTGCCGCCTAAAATCTTTTCAGCCCACCGCTTACCTATTTCGTGCGCCTCTTGCGGAGTTGTTTCACCCGGCTCGAACGCTTGTATAATATGCCGCGCTAAATGAGGACTTTCGTGCGGCGCGCTGTTTCTCGTCCACTCAAATTCAAGGTCAGCGATTTCAGGCTCGCAGCCGTAGGAATACACAAGCAATCTATCGTCTGTCTTATCGGGATTTAGAATATAATCAATAGCTTTTTTCAGCGTAGTGTCAATAGGATGGTTCTTTGTAACCGCCATATATCGTCAAGCCTTTCCCTTAAATCTTTTATATCCTCTTTGTAAATGCTGTCGGTGGAATTGAGGCGCTTTGCAATTTGATTGATATTCCGTCCGATAGAACTAAGCTCCTTTTGATATTCCTTAACTACCGATAAATCCGTATATATGATAAGACCGTCAATCGCCATTTTCCGCAGGTACGCCCCGATGTGCATTATATGGGCTAATTCCATTTTTTTCATTATCATAGCCCGTTCTTCCTCTGTAACAGGACAGCGAAGCACCATTTTTCTTTTTCTGTTCGCCATATATATTTAACCTCTCTTTCTGTCTGGGTTTGGGATTTGTTCCCAAGAATATTTTTTACCGTCAAAACAGCTTTTTGGACGGTTAAAAAATCGTGAGTGTGGCTACACTCGCTTTGCTTGCTCGTATGCAGAAATTTTACTTTCGACAAAAAGTGACAAATTCAAAAAATACGCAAAAAAAGCTGTTGCACACACATTGTTGCAACAGCTTTATAACAAGGTTTTATTTCTCAACTATACACCTGCATTTTACCATAAATCCAGCTCAAAATCAACCGCAGACGCCAAAATCATCAATTTTTCCTTGTAAAACACAACAGCTTGTGATATAATGGTTGTAAGTACACAAAAAATAGTGTAAGGGGGCTTGACAAAATGGTGAGAAAGAGGTACGCTTACTTACTTACTTGGCATAGCTGCGCCTATTACAAAAATATATCTGAAAATAAAGCGTGCTTTGCGGGATAAGACCGTCCCGTGGGGCGCGCTTTTGTTGTTTTTTGAAAGACGGGTGATATAGACGCGTTATTCAACAAACACAAAAATATAAATATCTACCATAAAATGCGGTAAGAAAGGGAGGAATTTATTTTGAAAAGTAAAACAAAAACAATCAAAGTCGAAAAACAAATAAACTATATGAAAACATATAACAAGGAGGAATTTATTTTGAAAAGTAAAACAAGAACAACCAAACATAAAATTTTAAGCGTGTTTCTGTCACTCTGCATGATAGTTTCGTGCATGGCGGGAATGAGCATAACGGCAGGCGCGGACGAACCGCAGGAAGAACTGCTGACCACGATTACGGCAACCGGTAAAGAACAGGCGAGCTACAGCACAGAGGGCGTGGTTACCGTTTCGTTCAGTCACTTACCAAATACTGCCACGGCTACCTATGGCGCAGACTACTTCGCCAACTGGGGATGGTGGGGATACGGCTGGACGGCAACAGTCACCCCTGCCGATGGATATACCATCACCCGTTGCGTATTCTATGACAATACTGAAGCTACGCTTACAGACAGTGAAACCCCATTTGTAGTAGAAACCACTGAGCAGGATAAGACACCGCAAGTAAATGGCACTTCCTTTAATACGACGACTTCTAAAGGTATAACTAAAATT
>JAFQYK010000282.1 GCA_017406485.1 Clostridia bacterium | reverse complement strand
TTCAGGACGCCAATGATTTTGTTGAAGATGAGCCTTACGACATTATGGGCGATGACGAGCAATTGTATAATCTCGATGAACAAGTCGAGGAATGATAGTCTTTCTATTCCCATAACAAACAACTGAGGATATTATATAATAATATCCTCAGTTGTTCAATATATTTAACGAACACATTTTTGCAAGAACTAACTACATTTTTGAATAACAATCCTTATACAAATCATCAGCGATTTTCAAAATAACCTCCTTGAGTTCAAGAGAGTTTATATATTTGTCAGGTACTTTATTATAACCAAGATAGGCACCGAGAATATTTCCCGTTACTGCACCGGTAGAATCACTGTCGCCGCTATGATTAACGGATGCTATTATACCTTTATCAAAATCCTCGGAATACTTTAAGGCACAGTATACTGCTATTGCAAGCGTTTCCTCTGCAACCCATCCCTCGCCAAGCTGCGTTATTGCGTCAATGTCAGATATATTCTGTTCTGCAAGCTCTATTGCCTTTTTGATAAGTGTAGTAAACTCAGTTATATACTTTGCATCAGGAAACAATATGTGCATCATTTCAACCGCTTCAAGCACGGCATCTTGTATTGACATATCATCTGACTCTGTTATCCGGTGAATGATATGCACCAAGGCTGCAGCCGGTATATATCCAAGCTCGTGACCGTGTGTTAGGGCGGCAGTTTCCGCGCCTATCATATCTATTTCCTGAACTCTGTACCGTCTGTCGTTAAAGTATATGCCTATCGGCGCAACACGCATAATACCACCACAACCCTTGCTATTATTAATGGGTTCTTCAATCGTTCCGTTGCCGCCTTTAGCCAGTGCGGACATACAAGTGTTACCGGGCGCTCTGCAGCTGAACATCTCCGGAATATTGACAAGCCAAGAATACTGAAATTCCTTTTTTAACGGATACATCTCACGCTGCGTATCCAGCCAGTCCAAATAACTGCCGTTTATATATGACGGATAACTTCCCATAATTCCGCGCATTTTGCCGCGCGCAGTTCCAAACAATAACCCTGTTGCCGTAAACAACGACATCTGCGTGTCATCAGATATTTCAGCGACATCGTCTTTAAGGTCGTACTCTGTTATACCTTGCACGCCGTATATTTTAACTATTTCGTTATAATCTATAAACTCAACGGCATATCCAAGAGCATCACCCGCTGCGCCGCCTATTAGACAGCCACGAAATTTATCAAGACTTCTCATAAAATCTCTCCCTTAGCTCTATAACAAACAAATAAATTACTTGATTATTAACCAATCTGAATATAATTTGCCAAGCAACTTTTTCATTTTTCTCATTCTCAATTTACAGCTAGTCGGGGCCTTAATTTTCAAAACAGTTTTTCCACTTCACTCATACGAAGTCAAATCAAGATCTGCCGCAAAATTAAGTAACAGAAGATAAAAACAATTTATAAAGCTATGCACCTTACATGATAATTTTATTACGATTTTCTTGTCTTTGCCAATTTGCTCTCTGTCATATATTTCAATATTCTTAATGCCGGTTTTCCCAAAGAATGCTATTAAGCGTGCTTTTTGAAAGTCCTTGAGTTGCCGGCTGCTGTAAGCCTCTATGTCAGCATTCATCTCTATTTTTCTTAACAAGGTTAGTATTTTATCTTTTGAATTTTCAAAAATATTATTGAGGTATGGATAGTAGAGCATCAGCTTCTTGTTCCTTAACGCAATCTTCTCATCCTTCAATGTTTTTAGCTTAAGCTGACCTATTCTATTATAGACCAGTTCCTCTGAAACTTCATCAACATCATAAGCTGCGTCATAATATGCAGTCATAGCATAGCCGTCAACTTTCCATTCGCCTTCATTTGTAAGAATGTAATACAAATGATCATAATATTTACATATCACACGCTTGTTAATTATATAATATCCTCTTGGATAATATGACAATACTATCACTTCCTACCAAATAATCGTTTTCTCTTTTTCTGATCCTCGTCAATTGCCTTTCGCCATTTATTATTTAATGGCTTTGATGATGTACGCATATAGCTTATAGCATCGCTCATAGCGGCATAGTTCATTTTTACTCCTGTTTCATCGTTTGTGAACTGCACTGACCTATCCTCACTGATGCCCATTCTCGCGCCGACTGCCGCCGCGTCAATATTTGCGCCGAGGAAGATAAACTCCCAACCGTACTTTTCCTTCTCATGCTCAATCATAGACTTTACCTTTTCGTAGGTATAAGTGCGGCTCGCGTTTTCCATACCGTCGGTTGTGATGATAAAAATTGTCTTTTCCGGCACATCTTCCTCTCGCGCATATTTGTGAATATGCGCGATGTGGTGGATTGCGCCGCCAACAGCGTCAAGAAGCGCAGTACAGCCTCGAACATAGTATTCCTTACCGGTGATGTCCTTGATTTTGTCAATCTGTACTCTGTCGTGGATTATCTCCGGCACATCGTCAAACAGCACAGTTGAAACATACGCCTCGCCTTCCTCTTCCCGCTGCTTGTCAAGCATAGAGTTGTAGCCACCGATAGTGTCTGCCTCCAAGCCTCTCATACTGCCGCTTCTGTCAAGGATAAATACGATTTCAGTTAAATTCTTTTTCATAATAAAAACCTCGCTTTTTCTATTTGATGTACTCATTATACATCATTTAAAAGCGAGGCAGGTCGCTTTTAAAGCGACATAATTTACGCGCCGATAAGCTGCTGGTCGAAAGCAAACAGCACTTCATTTATTTCAAATATATCATAGTTTCCGTTGCTTACAAAATACTCAATTATAATGTCCGACACCGAGCTGTGCGTGAACGAATATCCAGCTCTCGCAACCAATTCCTTCATTTGTTCCATATCAAGTTCTAATGCAATTGCTAAGGCAATAGCCGTATTCTTTTTCGGTTTGTAAGTGGGATTTGAGCGTATTTTGGAGAACAGCTTACGATCTATGTTCGCTTTTTTGTACACCTGTGCATCTGTCATACCACTTTGGTCGATAAGATATAGCAGAGTTTCCGAAAAGGATGCATCCATTTGCTCTATTACTAGTGTTAAATCCCGGTACTTGTTTTTGTTTCTTAGTTCCGATAATTTTGGAAAATGCAGCTTTTTCTTTTTCGGCTTTTCATCGGAAGGTTCGGGCGCAGGTATGGTTGCCGATATATACGGCTCCATAGGCGCTTCTGCATCTCTGTATAGTTCCCTTCTAAGCTGTGGAAGGCGTCTCAATCTGTCTGGCTCAACAACAAGCCGTGAGTCTATGTACTCCTTTACATTATTGAACAACTCAACGCTGGCCGTGAATACACCTTTATTGTATACAACAAGGTAAATATCCATGTCGTTCTCGTTCAGAAAATCAGAGATTGCCTTAGTCGCTACTCTCAACGCCTCTTTAGCAGGATAACCATATATTCCGGACGATATTAGCGGAAATGATATGGATGTTAATTCGTGTTCTTTTGCAAGCTCAAGACTTGATTTATAACAGGAATACAAAAGTTCCTCATTATCACTTCGTTCAGGACGATAGATCGGTCCCGGCGTATGGATGATATACTTTGCCGCAAGATTATATCCTTTAGTAATTACAGCCTTTCCGGTATCACAATGCCCTATTTTACTACACTCCTCATCAAGTTCCTCATATCCTGCAGCCGAAAATATTGCACCGCACACACCGCCACCGGGAAGTAAGTCTGTATTGGCGGCATTCACTATTGCGTCCGTTTTCATTCTTGTTATATCGTTGCGTATTATTTGAAATGGCATGTCAATCCCCCATCACATTAACTCTTTAATATTTCTATCGCTTTTTGGTATTTTTCGACTCTTTTCCTTGCCTTATCGTCAACGATATCAAGCCTCGAAAGGTCGCTGTTGTGCATGAGATCGGCTATTTTTACCTTCGTCGCTATCGGATTTTTCTTAATCTCACGCACATAATCCATATATGACACCGATTTATCATGTGTCATCAGTCTGAGCGCTTCAATGATTTCATCGTAAAAACCATACTCAGCAAGTTTTTCAAGCGTTACATCTGTATCCTCTGCCACATCATGCAAAAGCGCAACACATGCAGATTTTTCATCATTCATCTGTTCAGCAAGGTGTATCGGGTGGTATATATACGGTGTGCCACTTTTATCTGTCTGCCCGTGATGCGCTTCGTATGCTATTTTCATTGCGAGTTTTGTTAGCGGTGTGTAAATCATAGAAATCATCTCCAAATGTCATTATATCACATCTTCATACAACTAACAATAAGCATTTTATTTTTGACTTCTCGTTATTACAACACTATCGGCACCTTCGTACCAATCAACTGTTGCTCCTAATTGTTCTGCTATAAACCTGACAGGCGTATAGGTTCTATCCTCTTCTATAAACACGGGCGAATCAAGATTATATTCATTTCCGTCTACATATGCTATATCCCTATCAACAAAGAGTATTATTTCCTTGTTATTTGATTGTATTATCACTTTTCTGTCAGTATCTACCCATTCTACATTTGCTCCAAGATTTTCAGACACAAATCGTGCAGGAAGCATTGTTCTGTCATGTCTTATTATCGGGGCTACATCATTAATTTTAAATTCCCCAAATACAAATGCCTCTGTATTGCCAACCTGTAAAATTATCTGATTACGCACATCTGTGGTCAATGTTTCAGCAAAATCCTTGATTGCCACGGTGTTTCGGCTACCTGAAGATGAATGATGATCCGTTTCTGATGTCTCATTAGTTTTATCGTCAGTCCTAATTACATCTATATATCCGTTCTGAATATTCAGTTGTACCTCTCCAAAATCCACATCGTATATGTTTTCTTTTTCATAGTCAAGATTGATGAATGCCTGTCCCTCATCCGCCGTATCCAAGACAGCAAAGGTGAGTGTCGCAAGTGTTCCATCCTCTGTAAAATCATTGTATGAGGCGCTGTTCCAAAGCATTATATACGGGTATTCGTTAACTGTTCTGCTAAACACCGGCCCATCCACAATATCACCCGCTTTTGTTTCGACAAGCATAAGCCTCGATTGATCATATGTCAAGTTAAACATCAAGGCAAGAATACCACCATTATTCTTTAGTTGTATGTGAACATCAATTACGTCTCCACAATGCGCCTCAGTTGATTCCACCACCACATCTGCTGACTTTTCTGCATAAGAAGTCAAAATACCAACTGAACTTATTATTATCAACATACTTAATAATGCTATGATTTTTTTCATGATAACCTCCTAAGATAAGACCGCCGTCATAAGGCGGCGGTCACACATTATTAAAGGAAAGCAGTCTCTGAGAGTGCTTGTGGAATCATATCTGCAGTATTATTCCACCAAAACACCTTTATTTTTTCTGCACCATTTATTCCATCCAGTCTAATATTAATCTCTGATTCAGCATCATCCGATTTTACTGCGAGCAATGTGTCATTCTCGCTATATACTGCTGTGATAACAACCCCTTCTATAGCAGTATCAGATAAAAGACTCGCTTTAAGGGTTGTACCGTCTTTTGTATCAAGGTCTGAAATTCTAATTGATTTATCAAAAGCAGCACTGTCGAAAGCCTGTATGGAGCCGCTTATATAAGAAATAT
>JAFQYK010000032.1 GCA_017406485.1 Clostridia bacterium | reverse complement strand
GTTTCGGTGAGCTTAAAATCGTAGAGGTTCTTGTTGTTGTATTCAACCGTTTCATTTGCGCAGTCACCGTTTAATATATTTGTAAGGTCAAGCTCAGTTTCTATGTCCTTTGTCTTTAAAAGGTCAATTCTGCCTACAAGCTCGTCAACCGTTCTTACGCCGAGCTTTGACATATACTCTCTTAGCTCCTCGGCAATAAACATCATAAAGTTTACGACATACTCACTCTTGCCCTTAAAACGTTTTCTGAGCTCCGGATTCTGCGTCGCAACACCAAACGGGCAGGTGTCAAGATTACATACGCGCATCATCGCGCAGCCAAGCGTTACAAGCGGCGCGGTTGCAAAGCCGTATTCCTCAGCGCCGAGTATTGCCGCGATTGCAACGTCACGTCCCGTCATCAGCTTTCCGTCCGTTTCGATTACAACCTTATTCCTTAGTCCGTTCATTATAAGCGTCTGATGCGCTTCGGCAAGTCCCAGCTCCCACGGAAGTCCCGCATTATATATTGAGCTTCTCGGCGCCGCGCCTGTGCCGCCGTCATAGCCGGATATTAGTATAACACCAGCGCCTGCCTTTGCCACGCCTGCCGCGACAGTTCCGACACCGCACTCGGATACGAGCTTTACGGAAATGCGCGCGTTTTTGTTCGCGTTTTTGAGGTCATATATAAGCTGCGCCAAGCCCTCGATTGAGTAGATGTCGTGGTGCGGCGGCGGTGATATGAGCGATACGCCCGGCGTAGAATGGCGCGTTTTCGCTATCCACGGGTATACCTTTTTGCCCGGCAGGTGTCCGCCCTCGCCCGGCTTTGCACCCTGCGCCATTTTTATCTGTATCTCGTCCGCGCTGTTTAAGTATTCCGACGTTACGCCAAATCTTCCCGAAGCGACCTGCTTTATCGCCGAGCAGCGGTTATCGTCCGTGCCTTTACTTGCAAGGCGTTCATCACTCTCGCCGCCCTCGCCGGAGTTTGATTTGCCGTGGAGCTTATTCATAGCACGCGCCAAAGCCTCGTGTGCTTCCTCGGATATTGAACCGTAGGACATTGCGCCTGTTTTGAGACGCTGAACTATTGATTGTGCGCTTTCAACCTCGTCCAAAGGAACAGGATTTTCCACGTAGTTAAAGTCCATAAGTCCGCGAATGCTGACGGGGTTCATTTCCTCTGTTATAAGGCGCGAATACTGCTTGAACAGTTCATAGCTGCCTGTCCGCGCTGCCGTCTGCAAAAGGTGGATTGTCTGCGGATTGTACAAATGCTCCTCTCTGCCGCTGCGGAATTTGTGACTTCCGCGTGACACGATTTCGTTGCTGCTCTCTAAACCAAGCGGGTCAAACGCGGCGGTGTGCAGACGGTCAACGTTTCTTTCAATGTCGCGCAGAGTTATACCGCCTATTCTTGAAACTGTGCCTGTGAAGTATTCGTCAATAACCTCTTTACTTATGCCTATCGCCTCAAAAATCTGTGAGCCTTGGTATGACTGGATTGTGCTTATACCCATCTTTGATGCGATTTTTACTATGCCGTGAAGAACCGCGTTGTTGTAATCATCCACGGCGGCGTAATAGTCCTTGTCAAGAAGGTCACTGTGGATAAGCTCATGTATTGTTTCCTGCGCCAGATATGGATTTATCGCGCTTGCGCCGTAACCCAAAAGCGCGGCGAAATGGTGTATCTCGCGCGGCTCGCCGCTCTCTAAGACAACGGCAAGCGAGGTGCGGCGCTTTGTTACAACAAGGTGCTGATGAAGCGCGCTCACCGCTAAAAGCGACGGAATTGCAAGGTGGTTTTCGTCCACGCCGCGGTCTGACAGGATAAGAATGTTTGCACCTTCACTGTACGCCTTGTCAGCCTCCAAAAACAGTCTTTTTATCGCCTTTTCAAGGCGCGTGTTTTTATAGTACAGTATCGGGATTACGGCAGTTTTAAAGCCGCTTTCCTTTATGTTTTTCAGCTTTAGTATGTCGGTTGAGGTTAAAATCGGGTTATGTATCTTTATAACCTTACAGTTTTCCGGCTTTTCTTCAAGAATGTTGCCGTCCTCGCCTATGTACACCGTAGTTGAGGTTACTATTTCCTCGCG
>JAFQYK010000031.1 GCA_017406485.1 Clostridia bacterium | reverse complement strand
GAGGAATTTGACGATATAAAGCCGTGGACGCAAAATGAGCCGAATTTGTACTATATAAGCGCGGTGCTGTCGGTAGGCGGCGAGGAGATAGACGATCTTATTGACCGCGTTGGTTTTAGGACAGTTGAGGTTAAAGATACAAGGATTTACATAAACGGCGAGCCGGTATTCTTTAAGGGCTTCAACCGTCACGAGGACTACGCCACAGACGGCTGCGCCGTGACGCTGCAGCATATGGTACAGGATATGGATTTAATGCAGGATATGAACGCGAACGCGGTGCGTACCTGCCACTATCCGAATGACGAGCGTTTTCTTGACCTATGCGACGAGCGCGGCATATTCGTGTGGGAGGAAAACCACGCACGCGGTTTTGGTTTGGAGCAAATGCAAAACCCGAATTTTGAACGCCAGTGCGAGGACTGCATACGCGAGATGATAGAAAATCACTACAACCACCCTTCAATCGTGATATGGGGCATTTTAAACGAGTGTGCCGCCGAAACGGAGGAGGGCAGGCGTATGTATTCAAGGCAGTATGACCAGATACGCAGTATGGACACAAGCCGCCCCGTAACCTCCGCAACGTGCCGCCACTTTACGGACATAACGCTCGACCTTCCCGATGTGGTATCATTCAATATGTACACAAATTGGTATGAAAATGATGATATAGCCGACAGAAACAACCGTGAAATCGAGTGGATAAAAAAGAGCGGCGGAGGTAATAAGCCGATTATCGTGTCCGAGCTTGGCGCAGGGGCAATCTACGGCTACCGCGACAGAAGCAAATGCAAATGGAGCGAGGAATTCCAGGCAGAGCTTATACGTGAAAGCCTTGAAGTGTATATGAACGACGAACGTATTTGCGGCACGTTTATATGGCAGTTCGCCGACTGCCGCGTAACGGAGGACGGCGGCTGGTTCGCCACGCGTGCGCGCTGCCGCAACAACAAGGGAATAGTAGATGAATACCGCCGCCCGAAACTGGCATATGATACGGTTAAGGAGATTTTCGGAAGGCTTCGGTGATTGTATAAAAAACGCTTCCTTACTCTTGCGCCCTCAGGCGCGGTTCTTGTTGAAAGTGATAAGGCTGTCGAAATCAACAGCCTGATTTTTGCCGAGTATGACAGCGAGCATAGACTTGTATCGGCAGAGGTTAAACCTGTGACGGCGGTAGAAGCATAAAGGAGCGGCGAGAACGAGCTATACGGTTAAATCCAAGGACAACACACTAAGGGTAATGCTTTGGAACAGCATCAGCAAAATGCAGCCGTTAGAATTTACATATAAAACAGGAGAGGTAGGTGAGCCGCAATTGTCACTGCGGAAAAATAAATGTTTGTTTTTAAGGCATAGAAAAGCGGATAGTGATATTTTCAAAATATCACTATCCGCTGTTTTTTTTGCCCAAATTCTTACACCCGCAGGCGCAGCTTAGCTTATTCCACAGTAACCGATTTAGCAAGGTTACGGGGCTTATCAATATCGCAGCCTTTGTTAGAAGCAACGTAATATCCGAAAAGCTGCAGCGGTACAACGGAGAGAGAGGGGAGAAGCATTTCGTGTGTTTCGGGGATTTTGACAACGTGATCCGCAACGTCCTCCATATTCTCGTGGCTTTCGGTTGTTACGCCCATAACAACCGCGCCGCGTGCCTTGACCTCCTTGACGTTTGAAACAGTCTTGTCAAACAGCTCCTGACCTGTCGCAAGCGCGATAACAAGCGTACCGTCCTCAATAAGCGAGATTGTGCCGTGCTTTAGCTCGCCCGCTGCGTACGCTTCGCTATGTATGTACGAAATTTCCTTTAGCTTCAGCGAGCCTTCAAGCGATACGGCATAGTCAAGATTACGTCCGATAAAGAATATCGAATGGCAGTTGTAGAACTTTGAAGCGAGATACTGTATATCCTCCTTATGCTTCAAAATCTCCGCAACCTTGTCGGGAAGCGCTTCTATCTCCGAAATAAACTTTGCATATTCGCCGGAGGTGAGCATACCGAGTTTTTCAGCCATATATGCCGATATGAGATAAATAACCGCAAGCTGCGTGCTGTACGCCTTTGTCGTTGCAACGGCGATTTCGGGACCTGCCCAGGTGTAGATAACGTCATCAGACGCGTTGGCAATCGCGCTGCCGACTACGTTTACGATTGAGAGTATTCTTGCACCGTGGTTCTTCGCTTCTTTTAAAGCCGCAAGCGTGTCAGCCGTTTCACCCGACTGGCTTATAACGATTACAAGGTCGTTTTTGCTTATAATCGGGTCGCAATACCGAAACTCCGATGCAACCTGCACCTCAACCGGTATACGGCACATCTTTTCAATCACATACTTACCAACAACACCAACGTGGTACGCGCTGCCGCAGGCAACAATATATATCTTGTTTATATTCTTTATATCCTCTGTTGTGAGCGTAATATCGTCAAGCACGATTTTACCGTCCTTGATACGGGGGCTTATCGTGTCGCGCAGAGCCTTTGGCTGCTCCTCCATTTCCTTCATCATAAAATGCTCATAGCCGCCCTTTTCAGCCGCGCTTACATCCCAGTCAACGGTGAACCTTTCCTTCTGAACCTCTTCGCGATCCATATTGTAAACCTTGACGCCGTCCTTCTTTAAAACAACAATCTCATTATCTTCAAGATAGTATATTTCACGCGTGTGCTTTAAAATAGCCGTAACGTCCGAAGCAACAAAATTTTCATTTTCTCCAAGACCTACAATCATCGGGCTTGCCTTTCTTACGGCTATAAACTGATCGGGATAGTCCGAGCAGAGAACGCCTAAGGCATACGAACCCTCGACGCGGTTTATGACCTTAATCATAGCCTCCATTATGTCACCCTTGTAGTAATACTCAAACAAATGCGCGATAACCTCGGTATCCGTTTCGGAAATAAACTCAAAGCCCTTTTCTTCAAGGCGTTTTTTGAGCGAGATATAGTTCTCGATAATACCGTTGTGAACAACCGCAAATCTGCCGGACTTTGAAACGTGCGGATGCGCGTTCTCGTCTGACGGTTCGCCGTGTGTCGCCCAGCGCGTGTGACCTATACCCATTGTACCCGGCACGCTCTTACCGCCCGACGTTTTCTCATCAAGCACGCTAAGACGCCCTTTAGCCTTTGCGACATTTATCTTTCCGCTGTTAAATATAGCAATACCCGCGCTGTCATAGCCTCTGTATTCGAGCTTCGAAAGCCCGTCAAGAAGTATCGGCGCAGCCTGATTTTCACCTATGTAGCCTACTATTCCGCACATAATAATCAGCCTTCCTTTCGCTTTGTTCAAGGATAAACAGGACGCTGAAGAACTTCGTTTTTCTAGCCCTATCCACCTGAATAATTTACATTATATACATTCATTCTATACCATTCCGCGTTTTTTTGCAATGCTTTTTTTAAAATGTAATATGAATGTTAGCTAACATACGCCATTTTTTGGTATAAATCTTACAGTTATTGGGAATACTGCAAAAAAATCAACGTGAATTTATTACGAAAGGAAGCATATATTGTTATGAAAATAAAGAATACTCTCATAATTTCTTCATATGTATTAGTTGCGGCGCTGTTTTTTTCTGTAAGCTATGTGGCGGGAAGAACAGTGTTTCATAAGGATTTGCCCAAACCGACCGAAAAGCCGGAGGAGGAAATAGTGGAAACCTCGGTGGACGCGGGAGAAAGAGCGCCGTATTATTTGGTAAAGTCCGAAGGCGGCGAGGTTATAATATATAAATGCATAGGCAATATCAGACACGCCCTTGCGAGCGAGAAAATAAGCGAAAGCGTGTTCCCGAAGGAGGATATGGAGGAGCTCAGAAGCGGCGTGCGCTTTGAACGTCTAGAGAACGCCCAACAGCTTTTTGAAAACTTTGTATCATAAAAATCCGATAAATTGTGAACAAACTATTAAATATACACCTCACCACTTGACATTTTTATACTATAGTGGTAAATTATACTTGTTAGCACTCAAACGGAATGAGTGCTAACAAAAAAGTTGCTTCGCAGCTGCGCTTCGCTTTTTTGTAATTAGCAAAATTGCTCACGCTGCGAGCAATTTCCTAAAAGATAAAAATGTGTAAATTAAATCAGGAGGTAATATATATGAATATCAGACCATTGGCAGACAGAGTAGTATTAAAAATGCTTGAAGCCGAGGAAACAACCAAGAGCGGAATTATCCTCACCTCAAAGGCGCAGGAAAAGCCGCAGGTAGCCGAGATTGTCGCGGTAGGTCCGGGCGGACTTGTAGACGGCAAGGAGGTTAAAATGGAGGTTAAGATCGGCGATAAGGTGCTTATGTCAAAGTATGCCGGTACAGAGGTAAAGGTAGACGGCGAGGAATACACAATTCTCCGCCAGAGCGATATTTTGGCAATAGTAGAATAATATAGGAGGCAAATTATTATGGCAAAGCAAATAAAATACGGACAGGATGCAAGACACGCGCTTGAGAGCGGTATAAATCAGCTTGCGGATACTGTAAAAATAACACTTGGTCCCAAGGGCAGAAACGTTGTGCTCGACAAGAAGTTCGGCGCGCCGCTTATCACAAACGACGGCGTTACAATCGCAAAGGAGATAGAGCTTGAAGACCCGTTTGAAAATATGGGCGCGCAGCTTGTAAAAGAGGTTGCAACCAAGACAAACGACGTGACAGGTGACGGTACAACCACAGCAACACTTCTCGCCGAGGCGCTTGTACGCGAGGGACTTAAAAACGTGGCAGCCGGTGCGAATCCGATGATAGTTAAAAAGGGTATACAGAAGGCTGTTGACGCGGCAGTTGAGAAGCTGTTATCCTCGGCAACCGAGATAAAGGGCAAGGAGGACATCGCGCGTGTTGCGGCTGTATCGGCTGCAAATGACGAGGTCGGCGAGCTTATAGCCGAGGCTATGGAAAAGGTAACTGCTGACGGCGTTATCACGGTTGAGGAAAGCAAGACGGCTGAAACATATTCGGAAATAGTTGAAGGTATGCAGTTTGACCGCGGCTATATCACACCGTATATGGTAACCGATACCGAGAAAATGGAAGCCGTACTTGACGAGCCGGCTATACTTATCACAGACAAGAAGATTTCAAACATACAGGAAATTCTGCCGCTTTTGGAGCAGGTAATGCAGGCGGGCAAGAAGATGGTTATAATCGCTGAGGACGTTGAGGGTGAAGCGCTTTCAACGCTTATCGTAAACAAGCTCCGTGGTACGTTCGTATGCGTACCGGTTAAGGCGCCGGGCTTTGGCGACAGACGTAAGGAAATGCTTCAGGATATAGCAATCCTTACAGGCGGTCAGGTTATAAGCGAGGAACTTGGTCTCGAGCTTAAGGACACGCAGCTTTCACAGCTTGGAACCGCGAGACAGGTTAAAATTCAGAAGGAAAACACCATTATCGTAGACGGCGCAGGCAACAAGGAAGCAATAGCTGACAGAGTGGCTCAGATAAGACGCGAGCTTGAAGCGTCAACATCAGAGTTTGACAAGGAAAAGTTACAGGAAAGACT
>JAFQYK010000281.1 GCA_017406485.1 Clostridia bacterium | reverse complement strand
TATTTTGTTCGTTAAGGACGGTAATTACTACAGCGGCCAAAGCACATACGGCGATTTGCAGATGCACCTCGGATTTATTTCATCAATGGCGGAGCAGGGTACTTTCCCGCCCTCCTATCCGTTCCTTGCAGGTGTTAAAAACAACTACCCGTTTTTTGTGGATATGCTTTCATCAAGTCTTATGGTGTTCGGCACAACGCTTAGGTGGGCAACGCTCGCGCCGAGCTTTGTATTTGCGTTTCTTGTGGTGATGGGCTTTTATCACTTTGCGTACGCACTTACGGAAAAGAAAAGCGTGGCGGTTTTAAGCACGGTGTTCTTCTTTCTCTGCGGAGCTTTTGGATTTGCGTACTTCTTTGAAGGCGCAAAAGCTGACCCGAAACAGTTTACGAGGTTTTTTACTGAATATTATCAGACACCCACAAACCTCAATGATAACAATATCCGCTGGTCAAATACGATATGTGATATGATTATCCCTCAGCGCACCACAATGGCAGGCTGGACGTATATTTTGTTTGAGCTGTACCTGCTTATGGACGCATTGAAGAAGTCAGATAAAGTGCGGTTTATAATACTTGGCGTTGTGGCAGGATGTATGCCTATGATACACACCCACTCATTCCTCGCGCTCGGTATAATAAGCGCGGTGATGGTAGTTATTGAGCTTGTCAGGGCTAAGGATAAGAAGGCTTCACTTATAAACTGGCTTTGGTTCGGCGGTATCGCGCTTGTGCTTGCGCTGCCGCAGCTTATTTTGTGGACATTCTCGCAGACGGGCAACAATGAAGCTTTTTTGAGTTTTCAGTTCAACTGGGTGAACCATAATGACCCGTATTGGTGGTTCTATATTAAAAACTGGGGCCTGGTGTTCCTGTTCATCATACCGGCGTTTTTAAACACATCGCGGCGGAATAAGGAGCTTATGGTCGCGGCGGCGGTTATATTTGCACTTGCGGAGTTCATTAAGTTTCAACCGAACGAGTACGACAACAACAAGCTGTTCTATATAACGTATATGTTTGCGCTCGTCCTCTGCACCGAA
Organism: Clostridia bacterium; assembly: GCA_017406485.1. Classification (GTDB taxonomy): domain Bacteria; phylum Bacillota; class Clostridia; order UBA1381; family UBA1381; genus Hominilimicola. The sequence continues at coordinate 4,922 of JAFQYK010000281.1, read as the reverse complement.
TTTTTCGTGAGCTTATATGAAAAATTAAAGGGAATTAAAGCACGGCAGTATATAGCCGCGCTCGCTATAATCACGATGACGCTTTCCGGCGTGCTTACAATTATACGCGAATGGCGTTCGGGCGGCGAGTATCAGACGTTCTCAAAGAGTGATATTGAGTATGCGGAATTTATAAAAGCCAATACTGAAAAGAACGCTGTATTCCTCACCGGCAGCCATCACATAAATCCTGTGGTGACGCTTGCAGGAAGAAACATTTACTGCGGCTCCTCGCTGTATGTTTACTTCCACGGCCTCGGTGACGAATGGCAGAAACGCAGCAATGAAGTTAAGAGCATATATGCTTCTGACTATGCGCACATAAAGGCATTTGCAGAGAAAAACAATATTTCGTATATTTCCGTAACTAATACCGAAAAGACCGACTGCAACGCAAACATTTCAGAGCTTAGTAAATTTGAAAAGGTGTATGATAAAAACAACATTGCTCTTTATAAAGTCAACTAAAAATATAGCTTTCTATCTACACCTCGCTTTTTGATAATAAGATTAAAAATGGGGCTGTTGCAGATGAGTGAGAAATTTTCACTCATTTGCAACAGCCCTTTTTACGTATTTTACTTGTTTTACTTATTTTACTTTCAGCACTGCTTTTAAGTTTTCCTTTGTGTTTCTTCCGACCATAATTTCAAAGTCGCCGCTTTCAACCTCATAGGTGCAGTCAGGCTTTACTATGGCGAGGTCGCTTATTTTAAGCTGTAAAGTAACGGTTTTTGTTTCGCCGGCTCTTATAAATACCTTTTCAAAGCCCTTAAGCTCCATCTGCGGCGTCAAAATACTGCTCACAACGTCATTTACGAACAGCATAACAGTTTCCTTACCGTCCATTTTCCCCTTGTTTTTGACGTTTACAGACACCTCTATAACGTCGTTCTTATTCGCCGTGGTCTTGCTCAGCTTCAGCTTTGAATACGCAAACTCCGAGAACGAAAGACCGTCTCCGAAGGTGTAGGTGTTGCCCTTTTTAAGGTCAACGTACTGACCGCCGTGCCAGCCGTCAAACTGGTTGTAATAGCACGGCATTTGCGAGCTTGACTGCGGGAAGGATATGCTTAATTTGCCGCTGGGGTTAAACTCGCCGGCTATAAGCTCCGCCGCCGCAAGGCCGCCGAAGTCGCCTCCGTTAAAGGTTTCGATTATTGCGGCGCATTTTTCCTTCAGAAGATTTATACAGAGCGGTTTACCGTTTACAAGCACGGCTATAATTTTCTTACCTGTTTCAGCAAGCCTTTCAACAAGCTCAATCTGTGATTTTGTAAGCTCAATATTCGCCCTGTCGCGGTACTCGCCGTTTAAGTGAAGCACATCGCCTATAACGCACACAACCGCGTCGGCGTTCTTTGCCGCCTCCACCGCCTTACCTATGCCGCTGCCGTGACCGAATATGTCGCAGCCCTTTTCAAATACAATTTTGTCCGCGCCGAATACCTTTTTCATACCGCCAAGCACTGTGTAATATGTGCCCTTTGGCTTTGCAATGGGGCTTGGCAGCGGGTGCGAGAAGAACGTCCAGTCACCGTACTGCGCGCGTATGCTGTCGGCGTTGGGGCCGACTACGGCGATTTTTTTGATATTCTGCTTTAAAGGCAGCACTCCGTCGTTTTTCAGAAGCACCGTGCTTTCCTGCGCGATTTCGTGGTTTAGCGCTCTGTGTTCATTACAGGATATAACGCTCTTAGGCGGACGCTCCTTGCCGTCAAACAGACCTAAGCGGAACTTTATACGGAGTATTCTGCGTACCGAGTCGTTTATCCGTTCTTCAGATATTTTGCCTTTTTTCACAAGCTCTAAGACGCTTGTGTAGAACTTATGCGTGTTCATACTCATATCGTTGCCGGCTTCAACCGTCATTTCGGACGCTTCCTTTATATCCGCCGCAACGTGCTGTTTTTTAACAAGACTCTTTACATTCTCATAGTCTGTTACCACAAATCCCTCAAAGCCCAGCTCATCCTTTAAAATATCTGTAAGCATATGCTTGTTTGCAGTTAATGGAAGCGCGTCTATCGAGCCGTAGGCGGTCATAATTGAGCCACAGCCGGCGTCAACAGCCTTGCGGAACGGCTCTAAGAACACCTCGCGCACCTTTCTTTCGGTAATGGGGCTGTCGTACGCGTCACGGCCGCCGGTCGCTTCACCGTAGGCTATGTAGTGCTTCGCGCACGCGATTATGTAACCATCACATTCGTAACCCTTTATAATAGCCTCGCCAAGCTCGCCTACTACGTAACTGTCCTCACCGAACGTTTCATTTACTCTGCCCCATCTTAAATCGCGCGCTATACACAAAACAGGCGAAAACGTCCAGTCAAGACCGTCTGCCGCAACCTCCTTGGCCGTTGCGCGCCCCATTTCAAATATCAGGTCGCGGTTAAAGGAACAGGACATTGCAAGCTGCGACGGGAACACTGTCGCGCCGTTATGCAGCGCGTGGCCGTGTATCGCGTCTATACCGAAAATCGGAGGAATTCTCAGACGCGTCTTTTCGGTTTTCTTTAATATATCGTCTATTTCGCCGCCGAGCGCGTGGAAGAATGAACCTATACCGAGCTTTTTAAACCTCGCGTAATCGAGCGGATTAAGACCGTTGTAGCTTAGCTGCAGCATTTGTCCGACCTTTTCCTCTATGGTCATACGAGAGAGCAGGTCGTCTGTTCTCTCGTCTATGGTTAATGTTTTGTCAAGATATTTTTCCATTTATTTTACCTCATTATTGTAATCTATATGTAAATTATACTAAGCATTTTATCCCTTGTCAATGGTTTGTTTTTATGGTAAAATATTGTGAGTAGAAAGAGAGGGTAAAAAATGATAGCATCATTAAAAAGAGCAATACTGCATATTATGGACGCGTCCTCGGGTATGCTGGTTTTGAGCGACGAGGAGCTGGATGTTTCGGACGCGAGTATAAACACGTTTATTTCAAAGCATATAGAGAAGGTTTACGGCGACGCGGCTTTGAGAAAGGGCGAGTTTGCCGAAAACAGCGGCTTTAAATATCAAATGACAGAGTACGTTAAAAATCAGGATTTAAGAGCCTTATCGGAATTTACCGCAAAAAGGCTGTACGAGGCAATAGCGCAGTCCGATACGCCGGACGCGTCCGACCTTATAGTATGCGAGTTTAACACCGATGAACACGACATTCTTGCTGTGCTTCGGTGCGAGAACAAGATTGGATACACACATCAGGTCACAAAGGACGAGGGCAAGGTTAAAAATCAGATTATAAACCACTACGCAATCCTCCCCACCACCTCGCAAAAAATAAGCGAATGCGCATTTGTGGATTTGGGTGATATGACCGTCCGCTACAAGGGAAAAACGCGCAATATTGACGGTGAGAAAACAGACCTTATCGCGGATATTCTGCTTGAATGTATATATGACATCTCACCACGTGAGTCTGTAAACGCGGTGCGTAAGCTTGCGAAAAAGGTAACCGAGGAAAACGGCGGTGATTCGATTGAAACGCTGTCTAAAATGAAAGAGTACATAACGGAAAATATCGCGGAGGGTGAAAATAAATTTCTTGAAACGGAAAAGGTTGCCGAGAAGCTGTTTGACGGCAAGCCCGGTATGCGCGAGGAATTTAAGGAACAGCTTGAAAAGGCGCAGGTGCCGCAAAAGGTCGAGGTAAATCCGTACGTCACAAAAAAGCTCGCCTCAAACGTCAAACTCACCACCGACATAGGCGTGGAAATCTCCTTCCCCGCCGAATATTACACGAATAAAGATTATATCGAGTTTATAAACAATGAGGACGGCACTATTTCGATACAGATAAATAATATCGGTGAGGTGCTGAATAAGTAGGCAAACAAAAAAGTCCGCAAGGCGGACTTTTTTTTGTTTGAATAATTATTTCTTATCCGGATTGTATTCTGGTATCTGCTCCTCCAGTTTGCCTACGGCTGTGAAGGCGAGATTTTTGAGCAGCCTTTCCTGCTCGTCATCCGCGCCGGATCCGGCTGTTATCGAAAGAAGGCAGCCGCGGTCGTACACGTGAATTGTTGGAAAGGCTATATACGCCTCCTGACCGAGACTGTCAACAAGCTTTGCATCGCTGCGCTTTGCCTTGTTCGCCTCATACTCGCTGAAAATCTGCTGATACGGCATATCGTCGTTAAACTGAACAAGTTTTACTTCAACCGTGTCATGCTTGCCTATAGGCTCACTTCTGTAAAGCACGCTTGAGCGGTTGCCGTTCTTTGCAGTACCCTCCGGTACTACAACCGGTGTATAGCCGGCAACTGCTGCTACATCCTCCGCTGTTATAAGCTGTGCCGGATCAAGCTCAGGTACAGGCTCCGGCTCCTTCTTGCCACCGCAGGAGCAAAGACCTATCGTTACTATAAGACACGATAATGCTAATATAATTTTTTTCATAACCCTTTCCCCCTTAGTTCTTCATTGCGATGGCTTCTTTTACCTTTGATACAATATTTTCAGGTGTTAAGCCGTATTCCTCGAAAAGCTCTGCCGGCTTACCCGACTGACCGAAGCGGTCTGTGCCGATTATCTTTACGGGACAGGGCGCGTTTGCGCAAACTACCTCGCTTACCGCGCTGCCAAGTCCGCCCATAATGTAATGCTCCTCGGCTGTTACTATCGCGCCGGTTTCCTTTGCCGCCTTTGTGATGATTTCTTCATCAAGAGGCTTTATCGTGTGAATGTTTATAACGCGGGCGTTTATGCCTTCTGCCTTTAGCATTTCATGAGCCTTCAAAGCCATACCTACCATAAGACCGGTCGCTATGATTGTTGCGTCATTGCCCTCACGGAGCTGTACACCCTTTCCAAGCTCAAACTTGTAATCAGCTCCGTTTACGTCCTCAACTGCAAGACGTCCAAATCTCATA
>JAFQYK010000280.1 GCA_017406485.1 Clostridia bacterium | reverse complement strand
GTACATCGAGCCACGGCTTTGTTTCACGCTTTCTCCACTTCTCGTCTCACGACGGATAGCTTGCGCTTCCCTAATGGTTGGTTGATATGTACCCCCATAGCGGACTTTCACCGCCAAGTCAAATGCCATACTCGGCACACATAAAAAAGCTGTTACGTTTTATACGTAACAGCTTTTTTTGCAGCTTACTTAAATTTTCTTTTCAGTAAACTCTTTATGCCGCTAATTGAAACGGGCGGCGCTGTATATACCTTTTGCTTGTTTTCACAAAGCCTGTATGCCGCCTTCTTCGCCGTTGTGACAGCAAATTCCTCGGTGAATACCGAACCATCGCCATCCGTGAACTCGCCGGATACGGCAAGGTTTGAGATGCCTGTCGGAATTATTTCAAGTTTGCTTTCCACCGGTCTTAAATATGACTTGTCATACTTCCTGTGCATCGGAATTACATTTACAACTGTTTCGCGAATATCATCCCACGCTTCCTCCAGATTAAGCACCGAAACAAGCTCATACAGAATTTCCGCGCCGGAGCAGTCGGTCATAGCCTTTCCGCTCCTTTCACCTTTGGCATCAAAGCTCGTGGCCGTACCCCATATCACCGATGTTCCCTCTTCAATATTCTTAAAATACGTATCGGGCACAGAGCAAATCGTCATTTTCCAGGGCGAATTATCGAGCACAATTACACCATCCTGACCCAGCGCACCGTTCGTTACGCGGTCAATAAGCTCGGGTAGCAGACGGTTTTTGAGTGTAATCGTGAATTCCTCGGACATATTTTTGTCCGTGTCCTCAAAAAGTACCGATGGATTTTTGAACGCCGGATGCTTATCCGCCAATTTTTGCCACAGTTTAAACGGTTCAGCAAAGCCCTTCGGCGCGCTTTCGTTAAAGCTGCCGAACGTCTCACAATCCCCAATTTCGTCAGTCGGAAGTATGCATATGTCGCCCTCATTCAGGTATACTGTTTTTCTCACGCCGTTATCGGTATAGTGTATCGCGTCAGCCGCTCCGGATTCAACAAAGTCAATGTCCGTAACATACGCGCCGTCACACACATCAATACCCATACCTTTTATATGCGCCTTTAAGGGTTCAATAATTTCCTCGCTGCGGTCAAAATCCGCCGGCATTGTACCGGAGAGCGTCTCGTCAAAGTGAGATATTGCGTTAACAAATTCATAAGCGCTTGCGCCGCGGTCAAAGCCGTAGGAAGCGCAAATCAGCTTCCAGAAACTTTCCTTAAAGAACTCCTCGGGGAATACTTCGGAAATCGGAACAGAAACAAGCGTCTCCTTTTTTGTCTTTAAAAGATTTATAATAGCGCGTCTGTATGCCTTATCAAGACGGATTTTTGAAATATCTGTCACATTGCAGTCGCTGTCTATAAACGTGATATTCCGCATACCGCTTTTTGCACAGTAAATGTTTAATATCTCGTCACAAACGGTAAGGTCGGGAATATCAAGCGAGCTGACATCCTTTATAATGTCAAAGAAGTTTCTGCTGTTTTCATCAATAATCTTACCCCTGCGGCAGATATAGCCTGTTTCAGCATTACCGCGCTCATATTTTCTATCTGTAAATACGTGAATTTTAGCCGCGCTGACGCCGCAGTCGCGCGCCAAATACAGCGCGGACGCATAGGCGCTCATTCCACCGCCTAAAATATACGCGTTGGCATTACCGAGCTTTTCCATCTTTTCCGCAGCTTCCTTTTTGCTTTTATAACAGCGGTACACCACATACGCGGTACCCGCTGCTGCGGCGAGAACAGCCGTAGCCGATAAAATTTTCTTTAAATCGTTCTTCTTCATAACCATTTCTCCAAACAAATTTCAATATCATTATTTTGTTTATTGTATCACAAAAAATACCTTTTGTACAGAAATTTTCAAAAATTTTTCACAAAGTCTGTATTGTTCAAATTTTCTTATAAAAAACCGACATTTATATCATAATTTCTTTACATCAACACTTAAATTTGATATAATTATATGAAGATATTTTTTTAATACGGAGGGGATTATGTTACATATAAAATTCATTTCATCAGCTTTGGCGGCGGCTTTGGTTATAGGCGCGTTTCCTGCGCTGTCGCTTGCAGCCGAGGACGGAGGAGCCGCGGTTTACTCCGTCACATTTGACGAGGGCGGCGAATATCAGCTTGAAGGCGGCGCGGCTTTATCCGACGGCAAGGACGGAAAAGCCGTAAGGCTTGACGGAGAGAAGAAGCAGTACGTTAAGCTGGCGGATAATATTACGGAAAGCCTTACGGGTGATTATACGATAAGCGTTGACGTATATCCCGAAAATGACGCGAATTTTGCGAGGGTGTTCGACTTGGGTACGGACACAAGTAATTTTGCGTACTTTACCGCTATGGGCGGCGGTGTACCGAAGTTTCGGTACAAGGGTGACGACCTATTCTCGAACGGCGTGTTTTTAAAGCAGAATGAATGGAACAATGTCACTATCACAAGGCATTCTGACGGTGAGGCAAGGCTGTTTATTAACGGTAATGTTGCAGCCACGTC
>JAFQYK010000279.1 GCA_017406485.1 Clostridia bacterium | reverse complement strand
GCTCTGCATAAGCATTTCGATTATGCCCGAGGTCGCGCCGTAGTTTCCGTCTATCTGGAAGTTCGGGTGCTGGTCAAAGAGGTTCGGCGAGGTTCTTGTTGTGAAGAGCTGTTCAAGCATTGTTGAAGCCGCGTTACCGTCAAGCGCGCGTGCGTTCAGGTTAATTCTCCAAGCAAGTCCCCAGCCCTGACCTGTGCCTACACCTCTTGCCGCAACGGACTTCTGATATGCTTCAAATATCGCCTTTTCATCCGCGTCAGTTGTGTAGGCGCTGAGATGTGTTCCGGGGAAGATTTCCCAAAGGTGCGAGCAATGTCTGTGGGTCGTGTTGTTGCCTGCCTGATGCGGATATACTTCCTTGGCTTCACTGTTCTTGAAGGGGTTTGTTACCGTCCAGTCGCCGCCTGTCTTTTCGCCTATATCAAAGGTGACATCGCCGCGCGCCCATTCCTTTATAAGACCGTTTTCGTCAATAAGGTTGGGCGCTATCTTGCCTGTCTCGTCACCGAGATATGTTGACGGCATCTGCTCGTCAATCTTGGCAATAAGCTCGCTGTTTTCATCAGTCTTGCCGAGAATTGCAGAAGCCTTTTTGAATGTGTCGTAAAGATTTCTTATAAGCTGCGTGTCCATTGCCGGACCGGGCTGAACACCGCCCTGCTCCGGTGAGCAGGAGGCTGCCGTAACAAGGTAGCCTGTTTTGGGATCAACGACAAGGAACTCGGTAAAGAACTTTGCCGCGCCTACCATATACGGATAGATTTCCGCGAGGTATTCTTCGTCACGGTTATACTCATAATACTGCCAAGCGTGCTCCAAAAGCCACACGCCGCCTGTCGGCCAAAGTCCTGCCGTTGCGTTGTCAATGGGCTGTGTGCCGCGCCAGAGGTCGTAATTGTGGTGCATTACCCACGGATCACCTGCTCTGTATTCGTTGTCGCCGCGGTCGTTATATATGCCGTACTGGTTTGCCGCCGTTATCGCGCCGCTTTTTGCAAGCTCGCTAAAGGTATCAATAAAAGGTCTTTCGCTTTCGCCTATATTCAGCGGCTCTGCCGCCCAGTAGTTCATTTCCGTGTTTATGTTTATCGTGTATTTGCCGTTCCACGAAGCCGAGAACGCCGCGTTCCATTTGCCGGTAAGGTTTAGCGGCTGGCTTTCTGGAATGTCGATTTCACCCTCGCCCGATGCGCTTCTGCCGTCGCGCGAACCGCTCAGGATAAGGTATTTGCCGTAGTTAAATTCAAGCGCGGCAAGCGTGTTGTCACCATCGGAATAGGTGGAACGAACACCTACCTTGTTTGCGTCTGATGTTCTTGATGACGCGCCGGTTAAAAAGCCCGACTTGCCGTCAATATCCTCACGCACGCGCTTCTCGGTCGGTATGTCGCTGAAGTCCGCGTCATTCGCGTTGTCAAGGTGAAGCGAGGTCTTTTTAAATTCAGCGCTGAAATCCTCTATGTGACGCGATTTTATCGTTTCATAGCTCTTGCTCTTTACATTCGCCATATATGTATCGCAGTCGCGCAAGGGCTTTGAGTTGTCAAGGTGGAGATAGTCAACGTAGTTTGTCGCGCCCACAACGTAAATGTCAGCCGACTTGCCGCCCTTTACGCTCACCGTTTTGTTGTCGTCCGCAACGGTAAATTCACCGTCACCGCTGAGAAGCATTCGCGCCTCGAATTTGATAACGTTTAATGTACCGGGGTCGCTGTTGTTTTTGCTGCCGTTGGTGATAAGAGCGCTTACCTTTACCTCATTGTCACTGAGCTTTTCATAGCTGTAGCAGCCTGCCTTTTCGCTGTGGTAGGTGTGAAGCTCGGCGGAAAAATCAAGGTCTGCGTCCGACTCAACGTGCGTGGCAACCACCTGATCGGGATAGCTTGCAAAGCTCTCGCGCTTGTAGTGGTGACCGTCATAATCGTATTCAACGGTCACAATACCCTTTTCCATATCAAGGCTCTTTACATAGTTTTCCGCGCCGCGGCTCGACTGTCCGAAATCGAGATAAACCTCGGCAAAGGACTTGTACGCTCTCTGCCTTGTCGGTGAGCCGAGAAAAGTCGCTTCAACCATTTTCTCCAAGTTCCATCTGCCCTGTACAGCGTCCTGCGTTTTGTCATTGCTTATATGAAGCGCCTGATACGAAAGGCTCTTGTCGGCAAAATCGGGATAATTCGTTCTGAACGCTTCATCGCCGACTATTGCGTCTGCCGAGCCTATAGGCGCGGGGTTTCCCTCGCTGTCCGCACCTCTGAAATACTTCCAGCCGTCCGCCTTGCTGCCGCTTGTCGGGTTTACGGCTGTGATGGTTCCGGCTGCGTTAGCCTGATCCTGTGTGGTGACTGTTTCGCCGTTTTCGTTTATAAGCGTGCCGTACGGTGAACCGTCCCAAGCGGTATCCTCGTTTATCTGGATAACCTCCTTGTCAATACCTCCTGCAACCATACCCGCCATTCTGCCGTTGCCTATCGGATATGAATTTGTCCATAAAAATTCCGAGTACGCCCATTCCGTGAGCAGCTCGCCGGGCTTGGCATACGGGTTCTGTACGCCTGAGCTTGCCTTTGAATCCGCGTTCGGGTTTACCTCCGCGGCATTACTGTATTTGCCCGTTTGGGCGAGGACGTTTTCAATCTTGTTGTTTGTCCACATCACCGTTTCGGGATTGAAGCTCATACCTGTGTCCTCCTTATCCTCCGCTCTGCCCGTTGCGGCAAATGCCGGCAGCATTGATACCGCAAGCAGCACAGAAAGCGCTCTTTTTAAAATTTTCATGGTTTTTCCGTCCTTTCAAAATATTCTTGATTTAATTATATACGCTGTTTTTCCGCGCGTATAGTGCCACAAATATAATATTTTTTGGTGCCAGAATATTGTATTTCCTTTTCGGCTGTGGTACAATGATTTCGGGAGGTGCGTGGAATGTATGTGAAGTTTAAAAAACAGATTGGAAAGCCGATGTATATTCAGCTTTATGACGCGATATGCGCCGACATTCTTTCGGGGAAGCTGAGGAAAGGTATGTTTCTGCCCTCACGCCGCGCGCTTGCGGCGGAGCTTAATATAGCGCAGAACACCGTTGAGGGCGTGTATAAAATGCTTGCAGATACGGGCTAT
>JAFQYK010000278.1 GCA_017406485.1 Clostridia bacterium | reverse complement strand
TACGGCGCGACGAGCGGCAAGGCGTTTATATCCGGCGTAGCGGGCGAACGCTTCTGCGTGAGAAACTCGGGCGCAACTGCGGTAGTTGAAGGCGTGGGTGACCACGGGCTTGAATATATGACAGGCGGCCGCGAGCTTATAATAGGCAAAACCGGCAAAAACCTTGCCGCAGGAATGTCGGGCGGTATCGCGTATGTGCTTGACGAGGACAGGGATTTGTATACAAAGCTAAACAAGGAGCTTATCGAGTTCACGGAGCTAAGCGAAAAATACGACATAGAGGAAGTAAAAGCGATGCTCACCGAACACATAGCCGCGACAAATTCCGAAAAGGGAAAAGAAATCCTTGACAACTTTGAGGACTATATTCCGAAGTTCAAAAAGATAATACCGCACGATTACAAAAAAATGATGGCTGCAATAGCAATAAATGAGGAAAGAGGAATGAACGCAGAACAGGCAAAAATCGAAGCGTTTCATCAGATAGTTGACGGAAGGGGTGATGAGTGATGGGAAATCCGACAGGCTTTTTAAATTATAACCGCCAAGAAAAGCAGGCGGAAAGCGTTAAGAAGAGAATAAAGCACTTTAAAGAGTTCCACGTATCTCTTACAAAGGAAGAGCGAAAGGAACAATGCTCGCGCTGTATGGACTGCGGAGTACCGTTTTGTCAGGCAGGAATGGTGATAGGCGGTATGGTGTCGGGCTGCCCGCTTAATAACCTCATACCCGAATGGAACGACCTTATCTATAAGGACGCGTGGGAGCAGGCGTACAGCCGTCTTAAAATCACCAACCCGTTCCCCGAATTTACCTCGCGCGTATGTCCGGCGCTTTGTGAAAAATCGTGTACGTGCGGTTCATACGATATGGCAAACGCCGTAACGGTAAGGGATAACGAATACGCGATAATCGAAAACGCATACGAAAACGGCTACGCCGCTGCAAAGCCGCCCAAGGTACGCACAGGCAAGAAAATAGCCGTAATAGGCTCAGGACCTTCCGGACTTGCGGCGGCGGATATGCTCTGCCGCCGAGGCCATAGCGTGACGGTATACGAAAGAAGCGACAGGGCAGGCGGACTTTTGATGTACGGCATACCGAATATGAAACTTGAAAAGAGCGTTATTGAGAGAAAACTCAACATAATGCGAGAGGAAGGTGTGGAATTTAAAAAGGGCGTAAATGTCGGAGTGGATATTGACGCAAAAACGCTTTTAAACGAATACGACAGAATTATATTAGCCTGCGGCGCGTCAAATCCGCGCGATATAAAGGCAGACGGAAGAAACGCAAAGGGAATATATTTTGCGGTTGATTTTTTAAAGTCCACCACGAAAGCGTTATTGGATAACGGCTTAAAGGACGGAACATATATAAGTGCAAAGGGTAAAAATGTGATAGTCATAGGCGGCGGCGATACCGGTAATGACTGCGTAGGAACGTGTGTGCGTCACGGCGCAAAGAGCGTATTGCAGCTTGAAATGATGCCTAAGCTCCCTGACGAACGCGCCGAGAACAACCCATGGCCGCAGTATCCGAGAATTTGTAAAACCGACTACGGACAGGAGGAGGCGGCGGAGGTTTTCGGCTCCGATCCAAGAGTATATCAAACAACGGTCAAGAAATTCATAAAGGATAAGGACGGAATTTTGAAAGGCGCAATCCTCATAAAATTAACCCCCGAAAAGGACAAGAAAACAGGCAGAATGATGATGAAGGAAGTAACCGGCTCGGAATATGAGGTTAAGGCAGAGCTTGTGCTTATAGCCGCCGGATTTTTGGGCAGCGAGAGCTATATAACAGAAGCGTTCGGCGTAAAGGTAAACGAGCGAACCAATGTTCTGACCGACACAAGCTTACATAAAACCACCGTCGAAAATGTGTTCACCGCCGGTGATATGCACCTCGGTCAGTCGCTTGTGGTACGCGCGATACGCGAGGGCATTGACTGCGCGCGCGAAGTGGACGAGAGTCTTATGGGATATACAAATTTATAAGACATAATAATCAGCCATCCTTTCACTTCGTTCAAGGACAAATAGGATGGGGCTGTTGCAAATGAGTGAAAATTTCCCACTCATTTGCACAGTTCCTTTATTTTTCCGTAATTTTAGGTTTTCAACAG
>JAFQYK010000277.1 GCA_017406485.1 Clostridia bacterium | reverse complement strand
CGTCGGATCGTCCGGATTTGGCGTCGGCGTAGGTTCAACGCCGCTTGTCTTGGTGAAGAATACCGTTATGTTGTTATCCATATCAACCTCGCCGAATGTATAGCTAAAGCTCTGCATTCCGTCGTAGGTGTGTATTCTTAATCCGTTTATGTATACCTTATCCACCTTATGAGCACCGTCACCTGTAAAGGTGAAAACACCTGTCTTACGGTTGTCGGAGGTGGTGGCAATCAGTTTTTCGTGTTCTGTGTCTGTAACGTTGGCTGTAAGACCGCCGTTGGGGTCATATGTTACGGTACCATAGTTATTTGTAATCGCAGATACCTCATAGTGTATCTCTTCAACTTCATAATCATTGAATTCTACAACTATGTTATAACTTCTGAAACCGTTATCATCCGGCTGAGGATCTATAACGCCCTCATATCCAAGCGCATTCATTTCATCAACAGTCAGTTCTTTTTGATCTAGCTTTGTGCCGGGAAGTGTAAATGTCTGAGTTTCTGCGTCAACCTTTATAGGTATCGGTTCACCGTCTATCGTCACGGTAACTCTTGTCGGATAACGCGTTATGCGGTAGCCGGGCTCTGCCTGTATACGGAATATATAATCACTTCCGTTATAGACTATCTTTGCGCCGCCCGCTATAATATGCTCCTGATTATTTACAGGAATATGGTATATACGCTTTCTGAGCCTTACCGTTTCCTCGGTTGAGGCGCGGGGTTTGGTTGTAACAGTCGGCCGGTCGGAGGAAGCTCCGCTCTCCGGTACCGGGAAATAGCCCTTTTTGCTTACACTGTAAGCATAGGTAGCAGAATTGTTTATATCCGTTCTGTATACCGTTTCACCAAAGTAGTTGGTCGTTTGGTGGCCAAGCGTGAAACCTTCTTCGTAAACATCTACTTCCGCGCCCTCAATATCTTCCTCTGTTGCATCGTCTATAACGTGTATTTTAAGCACGGAATATTTAGCGTCAAAATCGTAGTCTATCATTGTGCGCACATCGTAGAGATACGAGCTTGTCGTATCACCGATGCCGCCGTTTACAGCCGCCTGATAGAAACCACGCGTGTCTATACCGTTTATAACTGCTTTTTCTTTTTCAAGACGTCCCAATCCAAGTTCGCCTTCGTTTTCTTCGTCACAATAGCGCCAGTATTCGTTGAAGTAGGTAAGCGGTGAGAGTTCCGCAGAGCGTCCGTCAAGCTCAGCATCAGCAAAGCTACGCGCCGCTTCGGTTCGCTGCCACTGCATTACCGAGAAGGTTTCGTTTGTTATTTCATCCGCCCTTGATACGTCTTTAATATTGAATTTGAACGTCGCTATTGGTTTCGCGCCTGTTTCGGTGTTCAGAACAGTACCGTCATAACCGCCCGCCTGCCATACAAACAGGTAATAGCCATTATCATTCTTCCACTCCGTTCCGTACATATCCTCCGGCGTGAATTTCATTTCAAGACCGCTTGCAATTTCCGGTTCGCCAACAAGCGTGAACAGGTCGGAATCGTAGCGCAAGCCAAACGTACCGTAAGTTGCAGATATATTCTGCAGCGTTACCGTAGCGGTGTATTCCGTGCTTGTCGGTTCATCACGGCTTACTGTGACGTGATACATCGGGTCGGAAAGAATATCTACATATATAATGAAATCATCTTCGCTGATTTCGTTTTTGTGGCCGTCATAATATTTAACCGTTCCATCGGCGCTCACCTCGGCGTATACTTCATTTAGCGCAGTATAGCCCGGTGTGGCGTTGGAGAAGGTGAAGGAGCCGGCCGGAAATTCGCGCGTGGTGTACGCGTCGGCCTCAAACGCCTTATCGCCGTTGTTCCACGCCGCCGTTTCAGCCGCGCTGGTTCTGAGACCGGTTACGCGCGCGCCTTCAATCGGCGTGCCGTCGGTCGTGCATACCTTCGGTAATCTGAATTCGGTACGTTCAGGGGTCATATAGAGCGTAAACTCGTTACCGTTTACCGCGCGGACAGTCACTTCTTCTTCCGTGTCATAGTATCTTGCTTTTTGTGACTTGATTGTATGTGTGCCGGCTGTAATCTGCGCGTATACCCGGCCTTCGTTGTTCGTCAGATGGCCTTCGGGGAATTCAAAATCCTCTGTGTGGCTGACATACGCGCCTTCAATCGGCTGATGTGTGTCGGCGTCTAAAACGTTTATGTACGTTGACCAGGGACTTTCGTCCGAGGCGTACACCAATACAGGCACCTTCGCGGTAAGTGTATTTGTTTCAGCGTCATACACGGCGTCGGGTACCAGTGACCAATCGTATAAGTATGAATATGTGTCGAATGGGTACACTGCGTCGTAGCCGCCGTCATAGTCATTTATAGGTATAATCGTGTCATCAGCCCACCACCATACAGGCGCGGTAAGTCCGATATCCGAAAGATGGATGCTGCGCGAATACGGAAATCCGCTCTTCTCCGCAACAGGCTGATATATACGCGTAACGGAACGCACGGTTATTTCCACGGGGAAGTCTTTAAACTTGCCGGTCGGGTCGTGACCGGTAAGCGAAACCGGGTAATCGCCGCGCGCGAGATTTGCGCGCACCGTAAATGCGTCACCTTCAACCGAGGCAACGTCACCGCCGGAATTGATTGTATATGTAAATCTACCCGCGGTCGAAGTGCCGTCCGAAAGACGTACATAATTTGCAAGATTAAAGGTAACTGTTTCGGGGTTGTCCGCCCAAACGCGGAAGATTGCGTCGCCGCCCTGCGGAGGCTGTACCTTTATGAGCTTTATACTCTCGCTGCCCGGAATTGAATAGAGTACAGGTCTGCCGAGCGTCGGGCTGATTGTCCATACCTCCTCAAAATTCCAGCCTGAGAAGTTTGACTGATTCCAGTAGTCGGTTCTCGTAAGGCTCGCGCTGTTGTAGTTGTAGGTGCGCGTTGAGCCGAGGTTGTAGGTTGAAGTGCCGCGGCTGTTGTTGTTGGTGAACGCTTTGTTGTAGGACGATTCGTTAAAGTAGTACGCGTTCTGTATCGTTGCGCTGTTGCTTACCGAGCAGGCAAAGCCGTTCGAGTAGCCTTGGTGGACTACGGCGGAAGAGTTAAGAACTGTTGCGCCATAATTATAACCGTCAACCCTGAAAAGCGGACCAGAGTTATAGGTATCAACGTTTATATCATCCTGTCCATATAATTCATAAGGGTTAGTAGGGTCGTTAGCTCTTGCCACAGGCATCCTTCCATTCGGCGGATATTCAAAACATATAAAGACACGTCTGCCACCTATAAAGTAACCTCCCACTCCGTAAGATGGTGAATAAGTTTCCGAACCCACATAAATAGGAGTATCGGCAGTCGTAGAATAAATGGTTGCCGTTTTGGTATACTGAGTGGAATAAGCTGTTGAATAGCAGTTTATAACCGTACCGCCGTCAAGGACGCCGACGCCGCCGGCGGAGTATGTACCGTTTACGTTGCCTGTACTGTAGCATCTTGAAAGCGTACCGCCGCGTTGCCAGCCGACTAAGCCTCCTGCGCGGGCATAGTTACTGTTTACGGTACCCGAATAAGAGCAGGCCTCAATAAGTCCGCTGTTCATAACAGCGGCGATACCGCCCGTGTTGGACTGTACTCCCGAAGCGGTGTAACCTGTCACATACGTGGTATAGTGACCGGCTTGCAGATTGTGTCCAAAATGCCTCGCAGCGATTCCTCTTCCCACTACATACCCAAGATCATTTTCGTACCATCCATCGTCATCATCGTATCCTTCCGTATATACGTGTGCCCATGAGAGCGGGCCAAGACCTACTTCATGTCCCCCAAAATATGTACCTCCATAATTGCCTCCTTCAGGCAACCAATAGTATGCTTCTCCATGTTGGGAATCATAAGAGTCTTTTTTTCCGATATAGCTCGAAAACGTGCTTCGAAATTGCTCAGGCCCGACGTATGCGCCCAGCGTTATGTACCCGGGCGGGCACCATACGTTGCCTGTGCGCGTTTCCGTCATTGAATAACTATTTACAATATTCGCG
>JAFQYK010000276.1 GCA_017406485.1 Clostridia bacterium | reverse complement strand
CGCGATATATGAGAAAATTATCTTATAGGAAAGGACGGGTGATTAAAATGTATCTTGGAATAGATTTAGGCGGAACAAATATTGCCGTGGGTCTTGTAAATGAGAACGGAAAGATAATCAAAAAGGAAAGCACACCCACGATAAAGTCGCGCGCGTACACGGAGATTGTAAAGGATATGGCGCGCCTCTGCAAAAATGTCGTAAGAAAAAGCGGAAAAACTATGGACGATGTTAAAGCAATCGGTATGGGAAGTCCCGGAACAGTTGACAATTCGCGAGGTATGGTCGTATATGCCAACAATCTGAAAATGGATCATTCACCCATAGCAGCCGAACTGCAAAAGTATATCAATAAGCCGATAAACATTGAAAACGACGCAAATGCCGCGGCCTACGGTGAGTATATCGCGATCGGCAGGAAAATGAAAGGCTTTGTGTTTATGACGCTTGGCACAGGTGTTGGCGGCGGCATTATTATTGACGGACAAATTTATCGCGGCTTTAACGGCGCAGGCGCGGAAATCGGACATACATCAATTGTCTTTAACGGCAAAAAATGTACCTGCGGAAAGCTCGGCTGTCTTGAAATGTACGCTTCGGTAACTGCGCTGAAGGCGCAGACGCGGGCAATAATGAATGCAAATCCCAACTCGATTATGCACGACTGGAAAAAGAAAAAAGGTATAATCAGCGGAAGAACAGCATTTGAGTGCGCGAAGGCAGGCGATAAAGCGGCAATAGAGGCACGCGACAACTATATCCGTTACGTTGCCGAGGGTATCAGTAATATGGTAAATATCTTTCAGCCGGAGATGTTTGTGATAGGCGGCGGAATAAGCAGGGAAGGCGATGAACTGCTCTTGCCGATACGCGAGTTTGTGTATGCGAACGACTATAACAAGCATATGCCGAAAACGGAAATACGCATTGCCAGATTATTTAACGACGCAGGAATTGTCGGCGCGGCTTTAGCGGCGAAGAATATGGAGTAAAATGAAAAGAATTTACATCGCGATAGATTTAAAATCGTACTACGCCTCGGTTGAGTGCGTGGAACGCGGGTTTGACCCGCTTAAAACCAATCTGGTTGTGGCCGACGCAAGCCGCACCGAAAAAACAATCTGCCTTGCCGTTTCACCGTCCTTAAAATCTCACGGCATACCGGGACGCGCAAGGCTTTTTGAGGTGGTGCAAAAGGTTAAGGAGGCGAACGCAAAACGGCGCCGTAATGCGCCGAACCGTGAATTTTCGGGTGAGTCATATGACTATGACGCGCTACAAAACGACCCGTCGCTCGCCATATCCTACATAACGGCTGTTCCGCGTATGGGGCACTATTTGAAGAAAAGCACCGAGATTTATAATATATACTTAAAATATGTTGCACCGGAGGACATACACGTTTACTCGGTTGACGAGGTGTTTATAGATGTAACGTCGTATCTTTCAACCTACAAATGCACCGCGCACGAGCTTACAATGCGTATGGTACGCGACGTTTTAAAAACCACAGGCATAACCGCGACGGCAGGTATCGGCACAAATATGTACCTTGCAAAAATAGCGATGGATATTGTCGCAAAGCGTATGGAGGCTGACGCGGACGGGGTGAGAATAGCTGAGCTTGACGAAATGAGCTACCGACAGCTTTTGTGGGAGCATACACCGATAACGGATTTCTGGCGTGTCGGCAGGGGATATGCAAAAAAGCTGGCGAAAAACGGTATGTACACAATGGGTGATGTTGCGCGTTGCTCAATAGGCAATAAAAGTAACTTCTACAATGAGGACTTACTCTACAAGCTGTTTGGTATAAATGCGGAGCTTTTAATAGACCACGCGTGGGGTTATGAGTCTTGTACAATGGAGGATATAAAGGCATACCGTCCTGAGAACCACTCGCTCGGCGCAGGACAGGTTTTACATTGCGCATATGACTTCAAAAAGGCGCGGCTTATCGTGCGTGAAATGACAGATTTGTTGGTGCTGGACTTGGTGGATAAGCGCCTTGTAACCGATCAGGTGGTGCTGACGGTGGGGTATGACATCGAAAATCTTGACACCGCCGAAAAACGCGCTGCGTATAAGGGTGAGGTGACGACCGATTTTTATGGCAGACGCGTACCAAAACACGCTCACGGTTCGATAAATCTCGGCTGTCAAACATCATCTACAAAGCTGATAACCAAAGCGGTTATGGAGTTATACGACAGAATAGTTAATGAAAAACTATTGGTGCGTCGCATTAACCTTGTGGCAAACCATATAGAAAATGAGAGTGACGTAACAGAACAACGCACCTTTGAGCAGATGGATTTCTTTACCGATTATGAAGCGGTAGAGAGAGAACGCGCTGAAAAAAAGAAAGCCGATAAAAAGGAAAAAAATATGCAGCACACGCTTCTTGATATAAAGAAAAAATATGGTAAAAATGCAGTTATAAAGGGAATGAACCTGCAGGAGGGCGGCACGGCTATTGACCGCAACCGTCAAATAGGAGGGCATAAGGCATAATGAAATATGACGATATAATCAATCTGCCGCGTCCTGTATCAAAAAAGCATAAGCCGATGGCGCGAATTGACCGCGCGGCACAGTTTGCGCCGTTTAAAGCGCTTGTGGGGCTTGATGATGAGGTGGATGAGGCGGCAAGACTTGTTGATGAACGCATAGAACTTGACGAAAATGAAAAGGAACTGTTAAATGAAAAGCTCCTTATAATAGCCGAAAACATTTCAGAGCGGCCGCTTGTGCGTATAACATATTTTGTGCCCGACAGCAGAAAAGAGGGCGGACGTTATGTAAAAGACAATGCGAGCGTAAAAAAACTGGATACAATAAAGAAAACAATCATATTTACAGACGGCAGAACGGTGCATATGAATGACATACTTTCCGTAGAAGTCGGGCTTTAAAAAGGCCGTATAAGCCATTGTTTTCTGAGGTTTCTTATAAAAACAAAAACGAGGCGTTAAGCCTCGTTTTTGTTTTACCATTGCAATGCAATGTTTCTGGTACGCGATCAGGGGCTCGAACCCTGGACACCCTGATTAAGAGTCAGGTGCTCTACCAACTGAGCTAATCACGCATATTGTTCTCAACAACGAGTAATATAATAACACACCAAAAAACATTTGTCAACAGTTT
>JAFQYK010000275.1 GCA_017406485.1 Clostridia bacterium | reverse complement strand
TTGGAAGTATTATACATTTAAATCAAAAGGGTATTCTGATGATGTTTCCTATCTTGGAGTGACAGATGAAAACAGAGGTTATGACCGTGTATATAGAACAATCGGCGATGTGAAAATTACAGATGATGCAATTTATTTCATAAGGCGTGGTAGGTATGATACCATATATTACGCAGCTTTAATAAAACTATCATTTGACAGTAATGCTGATACGCAAGATGGAGAAACAATTTATGAAAGCCCTAACTTTTATCAGGGCGATATACTTGAGGAAGGTTATATTTACTACATAGACGAAATTCCCACCCTTGCAGGTTATAACGAATTATGTGTATATAATTATCTTACCGACATTGAAGTGCGTTACAAATCTCCGTACAGCGGTGAAAAGTTATATGTGACAGATGTTGAAGAAACTGAAACACAAATCATATTTAAGTGTAATGTTACTCATAAATATGAGACAGTCAATACGAGAACAGTTGTTTATGATAAGACAACGAACACATTCGTTCAGGAATAAGAAAATGACCATACGGAAAATCGGAGATATAGAATACGAATTCACGCGTAAGCGTGTGAAGAATATAAACTTGCGTATACGCCACGACGGTGCGGTATGCGTGAGCGCGCCGAACTTTGTATCGGCGGAAAGGGTGGACGCGTTTGTTTTATCCAAGGCGGACTTTATCGCCGAAGCGCAAAAGAAAATGACCGCGGCAAAGCCCGTCGGCGATGGAATACGCGAGTATATGAAAAATTTTACGGACGAGCAGTACCGCAAATTTTTTATGAGCCTTGTTGACAAATACTATCCCATGTTTGAGCCGTTTGGCATAAAGTACCCGAAAATCGGAATAAGGGAAATGAAAACGCGGTGGGGCTCATGTATTCCGCAAAAGGGCATAATTACGCTAAACAAGCTGCTCGCGGCGGTGCCCAAGGAGTGCGCGGAGTACGTTGTGGTACACGAATTCTGCCATTTTTTCGAGCAAAACCACTCAAAAAAATTTTACGCGTGGGTGGAGCGTTTTATGCCCGATTGGCAGTCGCGCAGAAATCGGCTTAAAGAGTACGTTTTGTATTGACACTAACGGCTTTTTTTGGTATTATTAAAGTGGTAATTTATTCGGAAATTTGTATAAATATGGAGGTAGTAAAAATGGCAAAACCAAAGGTGGCGCTCATAATGGGAAGCGACTCGGATTTTGAAAAATTAAAGGGCTGCGTGACGAAATTAAAGGAATTTGACATTGAAATTGATGTAAATGTCATTTCCGCACACCGCACACCCGACAAGGCGGCGGAGTTCGCGAAGAATGCCGAAGCAAACGGCATTGAAGTAATCATCTGCGCGGCAGGTATGGCGGCGCATCTCGCCGGCGTTATCGCGGCGCATACGATTGTGCCGGTTATCGGTATTCCGATTAAGTCAACGCTTGAAGGCTTGGACGCGCTTTTGGCAACGGTTCAAATGCCCCCCGGAATACCCGTTGCGACGGTAGGACTCGACAACGGCACAAACGCGGCTATCTTGGCGGCACAGATTTTGTCACTCAAATACGACTACCTCAAAACCGCATTAAAGGATGCTAAAAAGAACATGGCAGACGGCGTGGAGAAG
>JAFQYK010000274.1 GCA_017406485.1 Clostridia bacterium | reverse complement strand
TTGCATTTATGCTCTGCTGCGATGACATTGAGCGTGAGAACGGCAACATAGAAAAGGCTGACAAAATGTTCGATCTTTGCGAGACTAACGGATGGGTACCTGTTTCAATGAAGAACGACTGGACAACAATCTACGGCGACGGTGTTGAATATATAAAATAAAGACGGTAAAAAAACCTTGCGTCCGCATCGGAGGCAAGGTTTTTTGTATTATTAAAAATGGTTGAGATTTGGCGGCAGATATGGTAAAATAGAGTAAAATTTATTTTGGAGGACGATTATGGAAAACAAGCAGCCAACAAATATTTTAACCGAAGCGGCAAACCGTGACAAGGTGATTGTCAGAACGAGCATAATAGGCATTGCGGCAAATGTATTTTTAGCCGCCTTCAAGGCGGCGGTGGGCATTGCATCGAACTCAATCGCCGTTGTGCTTGACGCGGTCAATAACCTTTCCGACGCGCTTTCGTCCGTGATAACCGTCATAGGCACAAAGCTCGCGGGAAAAAAGCCGGATAAAAAGCATCCTTTAGGCTATGGCCGTATAGAATATCTCAGCGCGATGATAGTGTCTGCTATTGTACTGTATGCAGGTATTACATCGGCGGTTGAGTCGGTCAAGAAAATTATTTGGCCGGAACAGGCGGACTACTCCATAGTTTCGCTCATCATCATAGCCTCGGCTGTTGCGGTGAAAATTATTCTGGGCAGCTATGTAAGGAAGCAGGGAAAAAAGGTCAACTCAAACGCGCTGGTCGCATCAGGCGCCGACGCTTTGTTCGACGCGATACTGTCTGCGTCTGTGCTTTTGAGCGCGGTAATATTTATGCTTACAGGCATTTCGCTTGAAGCGTATGTCGGCGTTATAATATCCATAATAATCATCAAATCCGGCGTAGAAATGATGATAGAAACGCTGAATGACATCTTAGGCAAGCGCGCCGACGCGGAAACGACAAAGAAAATAAAGGAGCTGCTTGTATCAGAGCCGGAGGTTCGCGGCGCGTATGACCTTATAATAAACAACTACGGCCCGAACAAAAACTATGCGTCCGTTCACTTAGAGCTTCCCGACACAATGACGGTGGACGAGGTTGATGTGCTCATAAGGCGCGAACAATTAAAGGTATTTAAGGAAACCGGCGTAATTCTCACCGGTATAGGCGTTTACTCCTACAACACCAAAAACGACGAGGCTGCAAAAATCCGCAACGCAATTCAGCAAAAGGTTATGTCGCACGACTGGGCGCTGCAGGTTCACGGCTTCTACGCCGATACCGAAAACAAAACTATTCGCTTTGATGTTGTGACGACATTTGATATAACAGGACGCGAAAGCGTGGAAATTCTCACAAAGGAAATCGGAGAAATGTATCCCGGTTATGAGCTGCAGATAGCGCACGATGTTGATATTTCCGATTAAAAACAGTAATAGAGGACGAAATAATGAAAAGACTTTTTGAAACACACCATATCCGTACCGTAACCGAGCTTGACGGAATGTGGGATTTTAAAATGGAAGGTATTGACAAGCAATACAGGCTCCCCGTACCGTCTGTATGGGAGCAGCACCCGGACTTTTTATCGCACCGAGGCAAGGGAACATATACCCGCAAGGTATATGTGCGCCACGACGGTAACGTGCGGCTTGAATTTAAGGGCGTGAGCCACACCGCCGACGTGTATTTTGACGGCGTATTCGCCGCGCACCACTACAATGCCTTTACACCCTTTTCTATGATAATAAACAATGTTCAAAAGGGTTGGCACGAGATTGTGGTTGAGGTGGATAATACCTTCGGAGAACACAGCGCGCTTCACACGCCCAACGACTACTACACCTACGGCGGTATAACGCGCCCGGTGGTAATGGAAACGATTTCCGACGCGTGGATAAAAAATATCCAGTTCACACCTTATTTTAAGAATAACAAATGGGGCGCGAGAATTGAGGTGCTTATCGCAAACGTATCAGGCGACGAACGAAATTTAACGGTAAGGGTGACTGTTGCCGGAAAGGAGCTTGTCACAGGCGTGAACATTGGAGCGAACGATGAAACGCTGACTCTCTTTGATGAGGAATTTGACGATATAAAGCCGTGGACGCAAAATGAGCCGAATTTGTACTATATAAGCGCGGTGCTGTCGGTAGGCGGCGAGGAGATAGACGATCTTATTGACCGCGTTGGTTTTAGGACAGTTGAGGTTAAAGATACA
>JAFQYK010000273.1 GCA_017406485.1 Clostridia bacterium | reverse complement strand
GACAAGGTTGCGGTAAACGAGGAAACTGTGCGCTTAGGCAGCCACTTTGTTGAGTTTTATAATATTGTCGGCAGCGGCGGGCCGGCAGGCAGACGCTTAGACTTTTTAATTCAGGAGATAAACCGCGAAACAAACACAATAGGCTCAAAGGCGAGCGACATAGAGATTGCAAAAATAGTTGTAGAGCTTAAAGGCGAGATAGAAAAGCTACGCGAGCAGGTACAGAACATCGAATAACGGGAGAAAAATATGAAACTGATAAACATAGGCTTCGGCAATATGGTAAACGCCGACAGGGTAATAGCCGTTGTAAGTCCCGACAGCGCGCCGATAAAGCGAATTATCCGCGAGGCTGAGGATAAGGGCAATCTTATAAACGCGACCTACGGCAGAAAAACAAAAGCGGTAATAGTGACCGACTCCGACCACATAGTTCTGTCCGCACTGCAGACGGAAACGGTTGCGTCGCGAATGTCGGAGAGTACAAACGAGGAGGCGCAGTAAATGGCGAGAGGCGTATTATTTGTAATGTCCGGTCCGTCGGGTACGGGCAAGGGTACAATTTGCGAAAGGCTGTTGGCAAATGAAAACAACAACATATTCCTGTCAATATCGTCCACCACGCGCGGGATACGCAAGGGCGAGGTTGACGGAGTGACGTACAATTACACCACCGTAGAAAACTTTGAAAAAATGATAGCTGACGGTGAAATGCTCGAATATGCCGAGTACAACGGCAACTACTACGGCACGCCGAGAAGAGCCGTTGCCGATATGCTTTCAAGCGGCAGGAACGTACTGCTTGAAATTGAGGTACAGGGAGCGTTAAAGGTAAAAAATATCTTCCCGGACGCGATACTTATGTTTGTTATTCCGCCGTCAATGAAGGAGCTTAAAAACAGGCTCACAGACCGCGGCCGCGAGAGCGAGGAGCAAATTTTAAAGCGTATGGAAACGGCGAAATGGGAGTTCACCAAATCACCGCTGTATAACCATATATTTATAAACGACGACCTTGACGAGTGCGTTAAGGAGGTCGAAACCGTAATGCGAAATGAGAGCGCCAAGCGCGATCTTGTGGATAAACTTATTTCAGAACAATATTAAACTGGAGGAATGTAATTATGATGATCAAACCCGGAATTTCAGAGCTTTCAAAGTGCGTTGACAGCCGTTATACGCTTGTTGCAATGGCGGCAAAGCGCGCGAGAATGATAGGCAACGAGCGCACCTCTGACGAGGAAGCGCACGGCGCGGAAAAGCCGGTATCTATTGCCGCTGATGAGATAATCTCAGGCAAGGTAGGCTACGTAAGAAGCGGCGCTATTGAGCGCGCAAAGGCTTGGGAGGACGAAAAGCAGGCCGCAATCCTTTCGCTCAGCAACAACAGCGAGGAAGAAGCGGGCATAGAGGTAGTAGATTACGAGAACAGCGAAAACTAATTCGCTTATGGGGTAAGCAGGGTATGATTGCAAAGGTTATTGTGGATAATAAGTCAAAGCAGGTGGATAAGCCGTTTGACTACCTTGTACCGCCGGATATGGAGGATGTTATCGGCATAGGAAGCCGGGTCCTTGTACCGTTCGGACAGGCTAACCGTGAGTTGGAGGGCTTCTGTATGGGGCTTTCGGAAACGAGTGAAGCGGAAAAGTTAAAGCCCATAATAAGACTTGCAAATGATATTCGTGCCTTTGACCAGGATATGCTCAAAGTGATTGAATGGATGCACAAAAAATATCTCACCCCATACCTTGACATTATCCACACCATTGTACCTGCAGGAACGGCGGTAAAAAGTCACGAATGGATTGTTCTCGAAAATGAAACCGAGGAAAAATCAGAAATAAGAAAAAGCATAATAGCCTTTCTTAAAGCAAATGATAACGCCGTGGAATATACCGCATTAAAAGAGCATATCGGACGTGATATTAAAAATCAAGTCCGCGAAATGATAGCCAACGGCACACTCCGACGCGAGTACCGCCAAAGTGTAAGCGTCCGCGATAAAAAGCAGCGCTGCGTAAGGCTTAAGGTGACGGCGGACGAAGCGTTTGAGGAAATTGAACGCCTGCCCAAAACCGCAACGGTACAGGCGGCAATGCTTGAATACCTTGCAGGCTCGGAATACGTCACTGTGACGGAGCTTTTTGAAAATGCCGGCGGCGGGACAGCTTCGCTTAATACGCTATGTAAAAAGGGGCTTGCCGAGATTTTTGAAACAGTCGTATACCGTGACCCTTTTGCAAACAGGCTGTATGAAAGGTCAGAAAAAATGACCCCGACAGCTGAGCAGCAAAAGGCGATAGACGCTATAAACGCGTCTGTAAAAAGCGGCGACGGTAAGAAATTTTTATTGCACGGCGTAACCGGAAGCGGCAAAACCGAAGTGTTTATGCAGTCGATAGAGTACGCCTTATCGCTCGGTAAAACGGCGGTGGTGCTTGTGCCGGAAATATCGCTTACGCCGCAGGCTGTATCGCGGTTTAAATCGCGCTTCGGCGACAATGTAGCGATTTTCCACAGCGCGCTATCGCAGGGCGAACGCTATGACCAGTGGAAGCGCATAAAGATGGGCGGCGCGGATATAGTGATAGGCGCGAGAAGCGCAATATTTACGCCGCTTAAAAATATAGGCATAATCATAATGGACGAGGAACACTCGGACACCTACAAATCCGAAATGTCGCCGCGCTACCACGCGCGCGAGGTTGCCGCGTACCGCGCGGCACAATCGGGAGCAGCGCTTGTTTTAGCCAGCGCGACACCGGGCATTGAGAGCTTTTATAAGGCGCAGTCGGGCGAGTATGAGCTTC
>JAFQYK010000272.1 GCA_017406485.1 Clostridia bacterium | reverse complement strand
CAGACAGTAAACGCGCTAAGAGATATTGGCGCGAGCTTTAAGACCATTGTCGGCGGCGAACTTAAAAAGTATAATGAGATGATGGCTAAGGCGAGAGACCTTGCCACCGAGCGTATGGTTGCCGACGCAAAGGCAATGGGTGCTGACGCAATCGTAGGCGTTCGTTACTCGTCCTCAGAGCTTATGCAGGGCGCGGCTGAGGTTATGGCATACGGAACTGCTGTAAAATTTAACTAAGCCTAAACAAAAAAGGATGTATCAAAGGCAACTTCCATAAAACAGTAAAGTATTAAATTTATGGAAGTCTGTCAAACAGGATTGAGAAAACAGCGGATAGTGATATTTTGAGAATATCGCTATCCGCTTTTTCTATGCCTATATTGTGGGCATTTAGGCTGTGGGAACTCGCATAAAATCAAGCGTTGCGGTGTGCGGAAATAAAGGGGCTTGTGTAGTTACAAGGCTTACCCTCAATTCTACGGTTCTAAATGTCCATTACTGTCACGGCATTGAATATAAAATATGCCATTCTGAACGGCATAACCCCCTAAAACAATCTGTCTATCATAATCCAATATCCCGATATAGACAACCCTCAAAATTTGGACTTATTGCGTGACGCATTAGGGAATTTTCAAACCGCATAAAACCTATGCTTTTGAGCCAAAATTGAGCAAGGGTATATAACTATATTCCCGCCCTCAAAATTGGGGTTCTAAAGCGTCACAAAAATTGAGCAAAATTTAATTGTATAGTGGAACAGAACAATAAAATAAATCGCATAAAATCAAGGCACAAATCCCGAAAATCA
Source organism: Clostridia bacterium (assembly GCA_017406485.1). Classification (GTDB taxonomy): domain Bacteria; phylum Bacillota; class Clostridia; order UBA1381; family UBA1381; genus Hominilimicola. The sequence goes on along the minus strand of JAFQYK010000272.1, from coordinate 6,302 downwards.
CACAAAGCTATGTCTTTATATTAAATACCACAAAAATCAAGGTTTTCTGTTCCACTTTCTCTATATCAAAATCTGACACCCGAAAAGTCCGTTTTCCTCAAAGTAATTTATCATACCGTCATATTTCTTGACAATACGGTTTATACTCTTTGTGCCGTAGCCGTGAAGCGATTTATTTTTCTTTGTAGTTTCAAGGCTCTTGTTGTCTGCAAGGACGGAGCCTTGAACGGAGTTTGTCATAATGATAGACAGGTATTCGCCCTTTATCGTTACATCAAGGTTTATTTGCTTATCCTCCGCCTGCCGAGCGGCTTCAATAGCATTGTCAAAGAGATTGCCGAAAATAATACCGATTTCATCATCGGCAAGGCGCGACAGGGAATTGTTTTTAATTCTCGTCTGTACCTTAATACCCTCGCGCTCACATACGGCGATTTTTGCGTTTGCTATTGCGTTGAAACTGTCATTATCCGTCTTTACAAATCTGATTACGCTTTGCAGTTGATTTTGTGTGAGTGATTTTATATATTCGTGCGCCTTTTGAGGTTCTTCATCAATCAGCGCACCTATTGTGGCAAAGTGATTTTTAAGGTCGTGGCGTATTCCGCACACTTTATTATATAAATCTTCAAGTTCTTGTCTGCGTTCTGCGTCTTGTAGCTGTTGGATTTTTATATTCTTATCAATTACACGCTCACATATAACATACACAACTAAATTTGATATGACAAGTAAAATACTAATCCCAATGCAAAAGTATTCCATAGGCTTATTTACTGTGCCGTGAAGCTGGTTAAACAATGCCAAAAATGCACAAGTCGATATTGGAAGAATAATAATTGCTATCATTTCAGATGAATTATATTCTTGATGTTTTCTGATTGTTAGATTTTTTAAGATTACAATAAGTGAAGAAAATATAATTGTAGAAATAACGGTATAAATTATATCATTTGTTAAAGTTATATTTGAGTTGAAAGAATTATTTAGATTTATATTCACAATCAAAGAAGCGATAAGTTCGCCAAACATACCTATCACTTCTAAAACAATAATTTGTATAATAGCACTGCCTTTGCTAATTTTATATCCTAAATATAATATAAAAAAATCAATAATATTACCGCATATTATATTCAATGTAGGAATACCAAAAGCGCAAATAACACTGTAAATGACATACCCTGAAATAACAATAAAAACGCTTTTATTTTTAGATTGTCTGTATTCCCTTGTTGTATTAAAGTAATGCAGCAATATTAAGCATTTTATCATAACTGCAAATACTGTTGTTATTTGAGCATAGTTCATCGTAATTCCCTCATAAATCCACCATAAATATTACGAGCTTCTTCTTGTTTTTTTGTATCGCGAGTAAGTGTAAGCTCCGTTCCGTCAGTCAGTACAACCGTTTTTGACAGCAGCCTCTTTATAAATCGGCAGTTCACAATTAGACCGCGCTGAATAAGAATAAAGCTGTGCAGCATAAGCTGATTGTATACTTCTGTAACAGTCCCTCTAAATTCGGCTTCGCTCCCGTCTGCCTTATGGACGATAATATAATTTTGCTGACTTGTAAGGTACATAGTTTCGTCTAAATTTATGTCCACAAGGTTGTTAAGCTCCAGCTTCACAATATTCGCCTTTGCCTGTTCAGTCTTGATTTTGTGTATCAGCTTTTGTATAATACCGTCCAGCTTTTCAAGGTCGGATTTACTCACGAACCAAAACGGCTGATAGTCATAGGCTTGATACGCAAGCTCGTCGTGCGAGGTCACAAAAATTATTGCAATATCGGGCTGTAATTTTTTAAGCTCCTCTACCGCTTCAAAGCCGCCTACAACGGGCATATCTATATCAAGAATAAGTATATCGGCGCTGTTCTTCTTGCAATACTGCACGAGTTCAATCCCGTCATAAAAGGTTTTTATCTCGTATTTCTCATTTTCTGCGGATAAAATGCTGTCTATCCGTTCCGTCATTCTGTCGGCAAATATCTTGTTGTCGTCACATACCGCTACACTTAAAATACTCATATCTTACTCCACCACGAAAAATTTATGATAATATTCTATCACATTTCCGAGCAGAAATAAACCCTTTTCGTAAAACAGGGTATGCTCCGCAGCATACCCCACTTACCCTTTTATCCTAATTATGTGGTTGTTTTACTCCTTTTAGACAGTTGACCTCTAAAAAATTGTTTGTTGATTATGATTTAGTATGTGTAGTTCTCAGTTCCCCAAATTTTAAATCAATAATATAATCGTTGTCATAGTGGCATATCACTTGTTCGTTGCCCTTGTCAATTTCAATGCTTTTTAAATCTCCTTTGTTTTCTATTTTAGCCAAATCTCTATTATAATCGTGGAATGAGCCATCTGACTTTACATACAGTAAATATTTATGAGGGTATGGAGCGGGACCTGCCATATACACAAAACTATAATCATCAGTGTCAATTCTGTCTGCAATATACGCTGCTTTATACAGTTGGTAAAAGTCAACAGCTTCCTCTATTGTAACCGCTCCCATTGGTACGGCATTTTCAGCAGCGGCGCGATACTTATCTAAATCATAGCAGGTAAAAGCTGTAAATGTATGCTCTGCCGACGGACATCTGAAATAATATCCTATACACTCTTTACCGTTATCTGTGGTAGAAATAATCGGGAATATTGTTTTTATACTGCTCTCATTCTCTTTTTTCTCAACCCAGTCAGGCCACTTGAAATGCTCGGATTGGTCGCTTGCGAACACCTCTTTAAATTCTGCGTATCCTTCCGTAAGTTCATCATTGGCGGTTATCAGCATATCTGTATTTGTTTCTGCCAAGATGTTTAAGTCTCCGCTTGTTGGGTATAGCAATTTGAGCTTTATTGTTCGGTTGCTTTCGTCCCAAACATATCTACCGCCCCAATATGAAAATTCATTATCACTTCCTAAATCCTCTATCACAACCGCTGTTTTTCCGCCAATATTATACGAAGGTATTTCAGTATCATACATTACTGTTTTTATATCAGTTTCGTAAATATTACCTGTAATATCGCCTATGGTGGATTGGATTTGCGCAGAATAGTCCGCAAAATAGAACGGGTCAAAGTTATCTATCGTAAGTGTCCGCGTATGGTCATTGTAATCATAGGAGGTCTTATAGTATTTTGAATTAAACAAGTCCTCAATCACAACTGCCGTTCTGCCGCCGATATTATAAGATGTCACTTCAACATCATTTATATATGCGCGTATATCTGTTGAGTATATATGTCCTATAACATCACCGTTTGCGGCTTGTGCTGATATTCCTACAAGTCCACACATAATAGCAACGATAATCAATATTTTTTTCATAAATTTACCTCTTTCATCTCACCCGTCTGCAAGTCTATGATATAGTCCTTATCATAACGGAAATAGCATTTTTCGTTATCCTTATCAATGCTCACATTGTCAAACCATATTTCCCCGTGAAGGCTTACCGATTTGAAATCACTTCTGTAATCATGATATGAGCCGTCATTCTGTATCAATAATAAATGTGCGTTTGCGCCGTGTGTGGATGCCGAACTACCGTATACAAACAGGTAGCCATCGGTTTCGAGCCTGTCTTTTTCGTAGAAAACATGATGCCATAGGAAATCTCTCAGTGTCTTATCACGAGCAGAAAGCTCGGGAATAATGACTGTGCCGCTGCCTTCTTTAACCACATCGTCAAACAGATAAACAAAGCTTATATAATCATCTGCAAAATCATAGACCTCTTTAAAATCGTCCTTTTCCTCATCAACAGCATAGCCGTTTGTGAGCAGCTGTCCGCCCATCATTATGCCTATGAACTCAATATTCTTTCTTTTATGCCCTACATACCAACCAAGCTGCTTTTCCTCGCCGCCTATTGTTGTCATTACAGGGAGCATAACGCTGTTTTCTTTATTCTCAAAATCAGCAAATTCTTCACCAAAATCCGTATTACCGCCCACTAAAAATGGGTCGCCGTAAAATTCCGCATTTACTTTTGATTTATCGTCATTCAAAGTAAATTTCAGATTTGCAGGACGGAGCGCATTATGTATATTTTTGCCGTATAATATTTCAAGTGTCAGAGTACGCTTATTATCATCATAGAAATATCTTCCGCCGTATTCATTATACTCCTTAAAGCCACCTAAGTCCTCAAGTGCAACCGCCGTTTTCCCGCCTATATTATAAGACGGGATTTCTGCGTCATACATATATGCCTTTATATCGGTTTCGTAAATATCGCCAATAATATTTCCCGAAATCAAGGAATGTTCAGCTTCTCCCTCTGAGATATAATCGGGATTAAAGCTATAGCCGTACATCGTAAGCGCACGAAGCTCATCACGATAATTTACATCGGGCATTATATCTTCCAATACTGCGACTGTTCTGCCACCTATATTATACGAACACACCTCAACTCCGTTTATGTATGCACGAATATCGGTGGAGTAGATATGTCCTATAACATCACCATTTGCGGCTTGTACTGATATTCCTACAAGTCCACACATAATAGCAACGATAATCAATATTTTTTTCATATCAGTCTTTCCTCCTTGTATTATATAAAACAGCATATTATACGCTCATCATTATTTTATCAAAATCCCCTCAATCGTCAAGGGGGTTGGGATAAAATGCACTATTTTAGGGACGAAATGCACTATTGTTACAAAATCGTTACAAAAAAGAACATAATCGCACCGATTATGTTCTTTACCAATTTAGTCATGTCGCAATAACGGAGTGATACTATTTTGGTAAATGCACCGTTTGCGCCTCAATCAATAGCTTATTCGTCACGGCGTACACCGCCATATCAACGGCGGGTGTGTCAACATAACAAAAGTCCGTATGCGGGGCGGGCGGTGTGTATGACGGATTGATAGATTGATAGATTTTTGTATGAGCCTGTTTGCGTGCCTCGTCAATATCCATTCCGTTCTCAACCTCTGAAAGAATATCCGCAAGCAGCACTTTCAAATTTTCTTCTGTCTGCCGATAAACTTCGGGGCGCATATACATATCACGGCAAGTCCGTAATGCGTTCTGACTTATGGCGGATAGGATTGCGTAACCATTGCCGTTTGTTTGGTCGGATAATACGGCTTTATAAATCTTGGTGTCTGCCTCATTCGCTATCATTCCATATCCTGCGCCGGCGTTGATTTCATCAAGGTAGCCGCCTATCAGATTTTCAACAATTTGTATTTGTTCTTCCGTTGCGTTTATGGGCGCCGCTTCTCTTGGAATAGGTGCGGCGTTCGCTGTTGCGCTTGGCACAAACAACGCTGTTGTCAGCGCAAGTGTAATAATTTGTTTCTTCATTTTGAAAACTCCTTTCGTGTTTGATATAATAATTATACCACTTATACTACTGCGCGCCCAGATACAGAGCGCCCAAATAAAACAAACGCAGCCTGTATAATGCGCCCAAACAAAAAAGACATAACCGTTGACGGCTATATCTTTTTCGTTTCCCGTAGCACGAAGAGCGTTTACATTTTGCATTATAATTATATCAAATGAAATCCTGCGCGCCCAGCGTGAGATTTGTAGAAAAATTATGTGCCAGCCAGTACAAAGCGCCTAAATGTCAATATCGGTTTCGGTTGCCCTGTCGCGGTTATGTTCTCTGTTGTTACCTAAAATCATATCTACATTTTGTTTAATCTTTGTAATTTCTAACATTTCACGCCTTGATTTTGTGTATTCAGAATATAACTACTTTTGCTGTTCGGTCAGCCTCGATATTTCTATGTTTACATTTTCAAGCGAGGGGATTTTACCGTCCTTTTGTATGCTTGATAAATATTTGTATGACGCATTGAATAATATCAGTTCGCTTTGGTGTTCTTTCTCAAATTTTGATTTGTTCCTTGCTTTCATATATTCGGAATGGACAGGCTTCAACGCTTTATATGTGCTGATATGCTTTCTCAAAACATTCAATTCCTTTAACCTATTATCAACGGATTTTATTTTCGTTGTGGCATTGTCAAAATTGTTCTTCGCTGTTGTAGCTTTACTTTCTAATTCCTCGTATGAATTTATACTGTGTTCTGTTAAGAAATTGATTGTCTTTGAAGCCTGCTGTAAATTGTGAAGTTTCGCCCAATGCTCGTAGCCCTTGCTCTGCTGTGCCTTGATGTTATTCTGAATATCAATGATAAGGCTGATACGCTTATTATCACGCCTATGCGATTTTGTTTTGTTTGCAATCCGGTTTGTGATAGCTTCTTCCGTATAGTTTTCGCCAAGTGTCTTTGCTCTTG
>JAFQYK010000271.1 GCA_017406485.1 Clostridia bacterium | reverse complement strand
GCGAGGTAACACCGTGGTTTCCGTTCCTTACCAACGCGGCAAATCCGCAGGACGCGGCGGCGATGCTCGGCGAAATGGCGACAAGCGGTGTGGCAATGGCTGCGCTTGTAACGGCTGCGGGGGTGGCTATTGTGCTTGTCACGAACGCGGCGGCTAAGCGTAATGCGGCAGACGCGGTAACAGACAGCGCGAAGGCGTAAAACTAAAAAGGAACATAAAGCGGCGAGGCATAACTACTTGCCGCTTTATTTGTAGGAAGCTATGGAAGAGAAGTTTGAAAAGCTAAAAGAATATTTAAGGTCGCTCGGCTCTGTCGCGGTGGCATTTTCGGGTGGCGTTGACTCGACGTTTTTGTTAAAGACCGCATATGAGGTATTAGGCGATAACGCCGTTGCAATAACGGTAAGCTCAGCGGCTTTTCCTGTTCGTGAAGAGAAGGATGCGTCAGAGTTTTGCGAGAAAGCGGGCATAAGGCAATTATTCCTTCACCTTGACCAGCTCGGCATAGACGGTTTTGCGGAAAATCCAAAGGAGCGCTGTTATATCTGTAAAACAGCGCTTATGAAAACAATACGCGCCGCAGCAAAAGAAATCGGAACAGAAAATATTGCGGAAGGCTCAAATGCGGATGATGAGGGCGATTACCGTCCCGGTCTTAAAGCCATAGCCGAGCAGGATATAAAAAGTCCGCTGAGATACGCGGGACTAACCAAGGCGGAAATTCGCGCGTTGTCTGAGCGTATGGGGCTGTCTACCGCAGAAAAGCCGTCGCTCGCGTGTCTTGCGACGCGTATTCCGTACGGTGAAAGGATAACGGCGGAAAAGCTTGATATGATAGATAAGGCGGAGCAGTTTTTGTTTGATATTGGTTTAAAGCAGGCGCGCGTGCGTATGCACGGCGATATGGCGAGGATTGAGGTAAATCCGGACGAAATACAGAGAGTCATTGATAACCGTGAAAAGGTTTACGATTATTTAAAATCACTCGGATTTACGTATGTATCGCTTGATTTAGGAGGTTATCGCACCGGCAGTATGAATGAGGTTTTATAAATGGAGCAGACGGAGTTAAAGGATATTTTGAATAAGGTTTCGCGCGGCGAAATGAGCGCGGAGGACGCGCTTGTTAAAATAAAGCGCGCGCCGTTTGAGGATTTGGGCTTCGCGAAAATCGACCACCACCGCGCTGTAAGACAAGGCGCGGCAGAGGTCATTTACGGCGCAGGCAAAACAGCGGAGCAGATTGAAAAAATTGCTTCAGCTATGCTTCGAAACGGTCAGAAAACCGTCATAATAACGCGCGTAGACAAAGACAAAGCGGATGAGCTGAAGGATAGACTGCCGCTAATCTATTTTGCCGAAGCGCGTATAGCCGTTGCCGGAGAAATGCCAGTGCCGCAGACAGAAAGCAAAATTGTTGTTGCAACAGGCGGCACAAGCGACATACCTGTTGCCGAGGAGGCGGCGGTTACAGCCGAGGCGATGGGGAACAGGGTTATAAGGCTTTACGACGTGGGTGTTGCAGGACTTCATCGGCTTCTCGCACACTCGGAGGATATAATGAGCGCAAGAGCGATTGTTGCCGTTGCGGGAATGGAGGGCGCCTTGGCGAGCGTCATAGGCGGACTGGCGGACTGCCCCGTTATAGCCGTTCCGACAAGCGTCGGCTACGGCGCGTCCTTTGGCGGCATATCGGCGCTTTTAAGTATGCTCAACTCCTGCGCCAGCGGCGTAAGCGTGGTAAACATAGACAATGGATTTGGGGCAGGATATTTGGCGAGTATGATAAATAAAATGTGAGGAGAATAAATATGAAGATAACAAAAGCGGTAATACCG